>JAGLDT010000139.1 GCA_023145485.1 Cocleimonas sp.
TATCCACCCTACAAATCATGGTTGGTGAAGGTATTGTTATTAAAAAGGCATTTCAATTCAGTTGAAATGCCTTTTTTCCATGAAGAGTTACCCTGTATTTCGCATTCCTGCTGCAATGGCATTAATGGTTAATAACAATCCATCTAACCAAGGTGATGAGGCATCATCTGCTAACTCAATATGTTTTCTATGACGGCGCAATAACGTAATCTGAATATGATTCAGCGGATCAAGATAAGGCTCACGGCGTTCTAGGGTATATTGCAATAACGGCGTTTCATCCATCAGTTTATCCAGCTCTGCTATCTCTAAAATACAAGTAACTGTGTCTGTATATTCCACTTTAATTTTATTGTAAATTTCTTTCGAACGCTGTTGATCACTCCAAAGACTGGAGTATTCTTTTGCTGTGTCCATGCGGGCTTTAAACAATGCCATTTGTACATTACTTAATAAGGCGCGGAAAAATGGCCATTGTTGATACATTTCTCTAAGTATTTCAATGCCATGCTCTTGTTTAAATCCTTTTAAGGCGCTGCCAATGCCGTACCATGCTGGCAGGGTATGACGTGCTTGCGCCCAGCCGAAAACCCACGGAATAGCACGGATAGAGCTTTTTGAGCGTACCACTTGTTTACGATGCGAGGGACGTGAGCCAATATTCAACTGTCCTATTTCTTGTACGGGGGTATTTTCATAAAAATAGTCTTGGAAGCCTTCTGTAAAATCGGTCAAATCACGATAACTTCGTTCACCCAAGTTCGCTATCTGCGCCATGCTCTCCAGATATTCTGGTTTAAATCCTGCATGGGGTTTAACAATGGATTGGGAGCTTTTCAATAAGCCCGTAATACCAACGCCTAATTCATAAGTAGCAGTTTCCACATTGCTGTATTTATTAGAAAGCACTTCGCCTTGTTCGGTGAACTTAATCTGTCCATGGACCGTATTAGGCGGTTGGGCAACAATGGCTTCATGAGTTGGTCCACCACCACGCCCAACAGTACCACCTCGACCATGAAATAAGCGACATTTCACACCATAGTGATTGGTGAGTTCAATGACCTGATTTTGTGCATTGTATAGATTCCACTGAGAGGCCAATATTCCCCCGTCTTTACAAGAGTCTGAGTAGCCTAGCATGACTTCTTGCAGGTTACCTGAGGAGGCAAGCAAAGCTTTATACGTGGTGTTTTCAAATACATTGGTGAGAACTGAAACAATATGTTGTAAATCTTCAATGGTTTCAAATAGAGGTGAAATTTGTATCTTACAGAAGTAATTCCCGTTGCTGTCTTTACCCGCAAGACCTGCAAGGCGTGCCAAAAACATCACTTCCATGATATGACTTGCCGTGTGTGTCATGGAGATAACATAAGTACCAAAAATACAGTCACCTGTTTCTTGGCGCATTTTGACCATGGTGTCAAAAACGTCTAAGGTTTCAATAGATTTTTCACTTAATGATTCAGAGTTAGCGCTAGGTAGGCTCTTGCGCTCTATCAACTGGCTAAGCAAGGCAAGGCGTTGCGCTTCATTTAAGCTCGCATAATCCGTATCAGGTAAAAACTGTTGCAATACTTCAATAACGGCATCAGTGTGAATATTGGATTCTTGGCGAATATCCAGCTCAACTAATGAAAACCCACAGGTTTCAACCAGCCGGCGCAAATCTTTAAGTTCACGACGGGCAATATTTTGATCTTGATGGCTATAGAGAGACTCGTGAATAAGGGTGAGATCCGCAGAAAAATCGTTAACATTCTGATACGCAAACTGTTGTTTAGCTTTACTTTTTAAATGTCCTTTGAGTCGATCTTGCACTAGACGTAAATTTTGTTTTAAGCGGTATTGCATCATTTGCAATTTACGACGATAAGGTTCTTTGCTGTATAGTTTAGGATTATCACTAAATACAAAGCCTAGTTGCTTATTATCTGCCATTAAAGATTGCGTAAACTCAGTAGAAGGGGTGATGAAGTCCGAGCTATGAGAAAGATTTTTACGCAGTTTTTTTACCCGCTTATTATACTCAAGTAATGCTTGTTGCATGTGTAAACGGATCGCTTTACGAGTCACCTCTGGAGTAACAAAGGGATTACCATCACGATCTCCCCCTATCCATGAGCCAAAACGTAGCACGGTTGGAATAGTGATCTTATTTTCACCATAGATTTTACGGGTTGCCCGTTCAAAATAACGGTACACCATCGGGATCGCTTCAAATAGACTAGAATCAAAATAAAATAATCCATAGCGCACTTCATCTTCAACACTGGGTTTATTATTTCTAACCTCATTGCTGCGCCACAAAATTTGAATTTGTGCTTTCAAGTGGTTTAATAATGAGTTTCGTTCACTTTCTGATAAAATAGGATTTTGCAATTCATCAATAATAATAAAAATCTGACGCTGTAATGTCATGACAGTACGTCGGCGCGCTTCCGTCGGGTGAGCCGTAAACACGGGTGTATAGCGCAAATGATTGATAATTTCTTGTGCATCACCTGCGCTAATACCCTCTTCTTTGAGTTCCGTAATGGTACTAATAAAAGCACCTTTCCATAGTTTTGTCGGGTCATCACGGAAAATTTCACGTCGCTGACGATGTAAAAAATCTTCTTCAATCACATTAGACAACATATAAAATAAATTAAATGCTCGAATCACATTATCAATTAAATGATTATCAAGCTGCTCAATATAAGCCATTAACTCCTGACGTTTAGGTTCATTATCGCTTATAGCAAGCTGAATATAGCCTTGACGCAGATATTCAGCCGCATTATATAAATCATCACCTGATTGTTGTTTAATAACCTCGCCGAGTAGATCCCCTACCATTCTTACTTGTTCAGCTAGCCTATCCACATTTGTTGTATCGAGAATGCTTGCGCTCATTTTTATCCCCTATTATTGATGTTCCTTAGAAAAGACGAACATCATAAAATACAACCATCGGTAAGTAAAAATAGATTACTTTTGATTGTTCAGCTAATGACAGGTTAGAGCAGTCTAATATAGGCTCCGCTAACAACAAGAAAGTCGTTTTTAAACGATCATTTTCAAACGAGCCAATAGGCTCGTTTTTTTTTGCCTGAAAATATGATATTAATGGTTTATGAATACTGATAATAATACACCACATCGAGGCATTTACTTATTGCCTAACCTTTTCACCACTGCAGCTCTATTCAGTGGTTTTTACGCTATTGTTGCTGCCATCAATGGGAAATTTGAAATAGCCGCTATTGCCGTTTTTATTGCGATGGTACTCGATGGTCTGGATGGGCGGGTCGCCCGCTGGACCAACACTCAATCTGAATTTGGCGCGCAATATGATAGCTTGTCTGACTTGGTTTCCTTCGGTTTAGCACCCAGTCTAGTTGTTTATCAATGGGCATTAGTCCATATGAAGGATGTCGCTCCCGCATGGGGAAAGTTAGGTTGGATGGCGGCCTTTATCTACGTTGCCTGTGCGGCCTTGCGTTTAGCGCGTTTTAATGTGCAACATGAAATTATTGATAAACGTTATTTTATCGGACTACCCAGTCCAGCCTCTGCTGCACTCATGGTCGGTATGGTGTGGGTCTTTAATGATCTCGATGTGTCAGGAAAAGAAATACAAATCCCTGCTTTATTAATGACACTGTTTGCAGGGTTATTAATGGTTAGCAATATAAAATTTCATAGTTTTAAAGACTTTGACTTTCGTAGTAAAGTACCTCATCTCTTTATTTTAGGCATTGTACTCGTGTTTGCATTAACCGCCATTGACCCACCCAAGGTTTTATTTGCTGTATTTTTAATCTATGCAGTTTCAGGGCCTGCTTTATGGCTCTTAGAAAAAACACCGTTTAAGCACCTTCTCAAAAATAAATAATAATTTAACTTGATGCTAATTTAGTTTTTAGGTATTTTTACTCCTATGTTTATAGATAACCATACAACCTATTTTGAAACGAGTGCTCAGCACTCGGGTTATCTTGTGTCTGATTATTTATTCTTTAAAGCGTTCTTTAGCGCTTCACTTCTGCTCTCTTTATCCCTCGCACTACTTCTGCCTTAGGGCAGACAACTTGAATTATAAAATCCTGACGAGGAGAAACGTGTAGCTTAAATTTTATTAGTATTTTTAGCGTGTTATTCTCTAAAAATAGACTAATATTGCATAATTTTTCTATGTTGCTTAACCCTTTAAGAAACGTGCATGAAATAACGTCCTGATGCTAACTTATCTTTTTTCTCTAGCTTGAATGCTCTTATTTATTGCGTAGAATAACTATGCGTCTCAGAAGTGACATTCAATCTGAAACAAAAATGCAGCGTTATAATTTCAGGAAGTTCTATCATACATATTCCTAACAACACGTTTACCAAATCCTCAACGGGTGAAGATATTGGCTAAGCGAAGCAATACAGATAATGGAGTAGAACAAGATGTCAGATGATCGTTTAATTATTTTTGATACAACCTTGCGTGATGGGGAACAAAGCCCAGGTGCATCGATGACACAAGATGAAAAGGTACGCATTGCTAAGATTTTAGAGCAGATGCGTGTTGACGTGATTGAAGCAGGCTTTCCTATTGCTAGTGTTGGCGATTTTGAATCAGTACGAGCCGTTGCGCAAACTATAAAAAACAGTACGGTTTGTGGTTTAGCAAGAGCACTAGATAACGATATTGATAGAGCAGGAGAAGCGATTACACCCGCTGTTTCAGGTCGTATTCATACTTTCATAGCCACCTCGCCCATTCATATGAAAGAAAAGTTATGTATGGAGCCAGATCAGGTACTTGAACAGGCGGTGAGGGCGGTGAAAAGATCGCTACGCTTTACTGATGATGTGGAGTTTTCAGCGGAAGATGCAGGGCGTTCTGAATTAGATTTTTTATGTCGTATCGTTGAAGCAGTGATCGATGCAGGTGCAACCACAATCAATATTCCTGATACCGTTGGCTATAATATTCCACATCAATTTGGTGAAACCGTTCGACAGATTATTGAACGCGTCCCAAATGCTGATAAAGCCATCTTCTCAGTGCATTGCCATAATGATTTAGGGTTGGCAGTGGGAAATTCACTCTCTGCTGTTTTGAATGGCGCAAGGCAAGTTGAATGTACGATCAACGGCTTAGGTGAACGAGCGGGTAATGCATCATTAGAAGAAGTCGTGATGGCGGTTAGAACACGTCAGGATGTATTTTCTTGTGATACGAATATAGACACTCGCCTTATTGTGCCTGCATCGCAGATGGTGTCATCGATAACAGGCTTTCCTGTACAGCCGAATAAAGCAATTGTCGGTAAAAATGCTTTTGCTCATGAATCGGGTATTCATCAAGATGGTGTTTTGAAATCACGTGAAACCTACGAAATTATGCGTGCTCAAGATGTTGGTTGGAGTGATAATAAATTAATTTTAGGTAAACATTCAGGACGAGCTGCGGTAAAAGCACGTTTAAAAGAAATTGGGATTGAGTTTGATAGCGAAACGGCTTTTAATGCAGCCTTTAGACGCTTCAAAACCTTGGCTGATCTTAAGCATGAAATTTATGATGAAGATTTGATGGTGATAGCCAATCAATCTCGTGCTGCTAGCGATGAGCTTACCTATAAATTAGTTGCCTCATGGGTTTGTTCTGAAACAGGGGAAACACCTCATGCTAAAGTTGTTATTAGTATTGATGGTAAAGAGGTAACAGGTGAGGCGGATGGCGGTGGTTCGGTTGATGCGGTTTATTCTGCGATTAAATCAGTCGTACCAGAGTGTGGTGTATTAGAGCTTTATTCAGTCAATAACGTAACCAACGGCACTGATTCTCAAGGCGAGGTGAATGTTCGCTTGGCAAAGAATGGTCGCTTAGTTTACGGTAAAGGCACTGATACCGATATTATATTGGCCTCTGCAAAAGCCTATTTAGATGC
>JAGLDT010000014.1 GCA_023145485.1 Cocleimonas sp.
TCTCTTAATTCGTATGCGGCTGGCATTCCGCCCGTTCCAGCGCCTAGTACTACGATATGAGCCATATTTGACTACTCCATTTTGATTGTTAAAAAATCACCCTACGTATTTTTTAGTAACAAGTTTCCGATTGAATTATATTTTTTATTAAGAACCTTTGATAACACCATAAAAGCAACCATTCGTCAATTAAAAGACAGAAAATAAGAATATTATTATGTTCTTATTTAATAATGATTTATGGCTATTTTCTAATGTCAAAAAGGATTTTTTTTATGGATGATACCGCTTAATCCATAACGGCAAATTTGAATTTATTAATTCATGGTAAAATTAATAAGACTAAGTCTTTTCTTCTAAGTTCTTTAATATGAGCAAATAATAATGAAAACATTTCTTGTGGGTGGTGCAGTAAGGGATCGATTATTGGGTTTACCAGTAAAAGATAATGACTGGGTTGTTACAGGTACAAGCCCTGAAAAAATGCTAGCAGCAGGGTTTAATCCTGTTGGTAAGGACTTCCCTGTCTTTCTTCATCCCAAAACGGGGGAAGAATATGCACTAGCACGCACGGAGCGTAAATCAGCAAAAGGTTATCATGGGTTCCAGTTTCAAACCTCTGAAGAGGTCACATTAGAACAAGATTTGCAGCGTCGCGATCTCACGATCAATGCGCTAGCCGAAGATGAAAATGGTAATATTATTGATACCACGGGTGGCAAGGAGGATTTAAAGCAACGATTATTGCGTCATGTCTCCCCTGCTTTTGCTGAAGATCCTGTGCGTATACTACGAATTGCTCGTTTTTTGGCGCGTTTTTCCTGTTTAGGTTTTCGTATTGCGGATGAGACAATGCAATTAATGAGAGCGATGGTGACAGCAGGCGAGGTAAATGCGCTAGTTGCAGAAAGAGTCTGGCAAGAAACGAGTCGGGCTTTAGCAGAGCCTAACCCTGAAAAGTTTATCGAAACATTGCTTGACTGTGGGGCGTTGAAAATTTTATTCCCTGAAATTGAATGCTTGTTTGGTGTTCCCCAGCCTGAACATCATCACCCTGAGATTGATACGGGTCTACATACTTTGTTAGTACTACAGCAAGCCTGTTTATTAAGCTCAGAACCAGAGGTGCGTTTTGCTGCATTAACACATGATTTAGGAAAAGGAACAACAGATAAGGCGTTATTACCGCATCATTATGGACATGAAGCACGAGGCTATTCTTTGGTAAAAACCTTATGTGACCGTTATAAAATACCGAAAGCTTATAAACAATTGGCAGAGATAAGCGCTAAATACCATACTCATATACATCGAGCTTTTGAGGAAAAACCAAAAACTTTGTTAAAGGTATTAGAGTCAACGGATGCCTTTCGTCGTCCAGAGCGATTTATACAATTTTTACTGGTTTGTACAGCAGACAGTCGTGGACGACCGAGTTATGAGGATAATTTTTACTCACAAGCTGATTTTTTTAAATTACTGTTAGAGAAGGTATCAGAGGTTAGTGTAAAAGACATTGTAAAAGCAGGTTTTACAGGAATAGCAATACGAGAACAATTGCATCATAAAAGAAGGGGCGTTGTAAAGGTAGTGCGGGAAGAATGGATGAATTCAGGCTTGAATTTTTAATCCAACTAATGCTAATCGAGACTTCATTAACACTGATTTAGCTATTTTTTTACTAAGGAGTAAACCTAATAACAAACCCGCTAAGCCAAATCCTATACTGCCTATTTCATTAAAAAATTGCTGACCGATAATAGCAAAAACAAAGAGGCAGAAAATAGGCAATAAATAGAGAAGTGCAGAGCCTGATAAAAGTGCTTGCGGGTGAATACCTAAGATAACAGTATCATTTGCTTTCGCGTTAATTTTATTATCAACACGAATTGTTTTTGTTTTATTACCTTGTAGCAACGTTGCTAACAAGGAGGTTGAACAGTTAGTCGATGATTGACAACTTCCACAAGCCCCGCCTGAACTAGCAGGGCTTACCCACATATAAGAGCCTTCTACACGTTCAACAACGCCTGTTTCCTCAATCATTTAATGAGCTTTATATTGCAAGTTATGAAAGATACTTTTCAGTGTGCTTTTAGGAACAGCTCCGACTAAAGTGATCACAAAATTATTCTTGTAGTAGGTAACAACATTTAATGCGCCAGAATGCGTGCCTGTTTCTTTTGAATCGGGTGCTTTCTTAGAAATAAAGATGGATACCGAGCTTAAACCATCACTTAAAATATAATGATCTGTCGCTGACTCACCTTGCTCTTGTTGCATCATGGGGGCTTTACGCAAGGAAAAGCCTTTTATCGTTTCTTTTAAACTCCATAAAGCATCAGTTTCAGGTACGACAGATGATTCAAGTAAGTTAACCTTCAGATCACTATGACTATTACTAGTTAAAGGAGCAGAAGCAAGAGTAATCCCTGACTTTACTGTATTTTCATCCAATATTTCAAGATTAGTAAAGACAAATTGTTCGATTGTCTTATGGCTTTTATCAATAATGGTATAGTCGAGCAATAACGATGTTTCAGTATCAACACAATATTTTTGCAGATAGCGCATACGGTCTTTCGGTCGCGCAATCACAAGCTGACAGGGGCGAGATGCTACTTTTTTTATTTTCCCTAAATCAAAGGAATACACGGCTTGCATCTGTTCATTAAATTTAGGTAGCTTAGATAATGAATAATTGGTTACTTTACGAGAATAAGCAGTGCCATTTTTATCTTGACGTTCAACCCGCTCCACTTCTTCTCCATTTTCCATGGTATGTGATACTTTTAACGTCGTAATATTGCCATTTTTCCCATGAGCTAAGATACCTTTATAACTCTTTTGGCTTAATGATTGAGTCATTTCATGCAATAAATTAAGTGCTTCATTGTTTGCTAAATTATCTGCAAATGTTGATAGTGGCAAACAGGTAAGACAAGCGAAGGTTATTATTTTTTTCATTTAGTTTTTATACCGCCTCTAAATTCTGTTATTTTAGACATTACTTCACAGTTATTTATTTTGGTTCTAAAAGAATAGGGGCTAATAATCTGCATTATAGCTCACCACACGCACCGACGGCATCATGGGTGTTGTGGCGTCATACTTTGCATGACTATCCATATAACGCTTATACAAAGTGCGTGTTCTTGCATCAGGGTAGCTCGTGGTAGCAACCATGGTCGATGTCGCTTTTACTTGTTGATTAGCTACAACAAGCGGGGTTGCGGTATTTCCAGTCAGTGTAACGGAGCTTTGTAGACCAATAAAGGCTATTGCTGCAACAGAGGCGGCCATTGCAAAACCGGTGAGGGGGCGAATCCAAACAGGACTTCCATTGCTGACTTTTTTCTCTGTCACTTCCACATGAGAATATTCTGGTTCAGCCTTAATTTCATCATGAATCCCTTGTAGAAAACTAGACCCTGCTATACTCGATTGTTTTTCATCTCGCATGGTTTCGCCAATTAATGCATAACAGGCTAACGATGCCTGAAGGTCGTTATCTTTTCCCAATTCATCTAATAGTCGTCTTTGTTCAAACTCACCTGCCTCTCCGTCTAATACTGCCGAGAGATGCTCTGTTATAGTTGTTGACATATTACCCACCTTAATTTTACTAACTAGTCTAAATATTAGCGTTGATATTTCATCGCCCATTTTATCTGACTAATGGTTTTAATTCTTTCTCAATTGCTTCTCGTGCTCTAAAAATACGAGAACGCACCGTGCCGATAGGACAATCCATTGTGACCGCAATTTCCTCATAACTTAAGCCTTCTAGCTCTCGTAACGTAATTGCAGTACGTAAATCATTAGGAAGTGCATCAATCGCAGTCATTATGGTGCGACGAATTTCATCCTTTAATGTTTCATGCTCAGGCGAATCGATATTTCTTAATGCATCTGCACCTTCATATTGTTCCGCCTCCTGTGCATCAATGTCCGTTGCTGGCATACGGCGTGCTTTTGAGACTAAATGATTTTTAGCCGTATTAATGGCAATCCGATAAAGCCATGTATAAAAAGCACTATCCCCTCGAAAGTTTTTTAACCCTCGATAAGCCTTGATAAATGCCTCTTGTGCTACATCCATTGATAAGTCTTGGTCATGCATGTAGCGGTTCACCAGATTAATCACCTTTTGCTGGTATTTCAATACCAACACATCAAATGCTTTCTTATCACCTGCCTGAACACGTCTAACCAGCTCTAAATCTGTTTGCTTTACGCCCATATGGGCTTCACTCCTCGGCGACCTTATTTATAAGTAATATCCGCCTAATACAAAACAAAATTGCTAATAAAAAACTCTAATTGTGGCAAAAATACCACGTAGAATATCTCATCGAAGCAAACCATCAAAAGAGTAAACCAAACAGGTCTACACTCTTCGACCATGAAAATGCTAATAGTTCCTTGCTGTCTATATTCCAAGCTACCGTAAGTCTGATTGGTAATAATGCCACTAAGGAACCAATAGTTCATTATTGGATATAGTTATCATAGATCAAATAATGTCTTATCACAGACTTTTTGTAATTCACCATCTCCTTGTAATACCTTGCTATTAGCAATCAGGACTGCTTTATTTTCCTCTATCAATTGCTTTATTAGTTCTGTTTTTTCAGAAGAACAGTACGTTTTCATCAAATTAATTAACACAGTAACATGATCAGGCTCTATGCTCTGAGCTTGTTTTAATGCCACTATTGCTTCATCGTACTTATTTAAACGATAATAGGAGTAACCTTTATGCTCAAGCGCTCTCACATTTTCAGGCTCTATCGCTAATGCTTTATTGTATTCAATAACAGCATTTTCATAGTCTTTATCAATAAAGTAACTGACTCCTTTTGCAATCGAGGCATTAACTGTATTTAGTTTACGCTGCTCTTTAATCAGCTCAATATAATGGGTTGATGTTTTGGAGTCTTTTGACCATTTATTTAAAAAATACTTCTCTGCAACATCAAGGTTTTCAGTAGTATATTCAACAATTCCCAAATTATTCGATGCCTTTTCAGCTAAGCGTTTATTATCACTTTCAACAGATAAAGCTAATGCTTGTTCTAGATGCTCTTTTGCCTTTTCATTATTATCATCTGAAAAATACGTCCATCCTATCGCATTATTAACTTTTGCCTTTTCAGTCTCAGTGTTTGCTAGAGGCATCGCTTTTTCTAATACTTCTAGGGCTTGCTTTGACTCTTGAGCTTTAAATGCCTCTCCTGCCTCTTGCATATATGTTTTAAAATCACCCTCAGCATAAACTGTCGTTGATAACGCTAGTAATATTGTGACTATTAGTGCTTTCATCGTTTAATTCCCTTTAAAATCCAACATCATCCGATCTACTGGCTTTTTCAATCATCAAGGCTTTTGCTAGATTTTTTTGATGCTCCAACAAAGCATTTAATGCCTGAATTTTAGCAACAGGTTCATCATAAGAAACCCTAATATTCTGTCCATCTTTAACTAATAGCGAATTATCATTACTGAGATCCATTGGCTTACTTTGAAAAAACACACGTGGCGAAAAGGGTAGTTTTTCAGGGGATGTTTCCACCGTAATTCTATTTTCAGCTTGATAAAGTAGTAAAAAAAGACCACCTGCAAAGAAAAGAAGTGAAAAAGCTAAAAAATAACGCGTATTCGTTAACTGTGAAGCAATCAGTCCTTTCCATTCGCGATACATTTCAATACTTTTAAAATCACCAGGTTTATGCTCAAAAATTTTCGCCTGCACATTAGACGTTAATTTAAAACCGAGATAAAGCATTAAAAAGGCAAATCCTGTTACCCCCGTGTTTAATATATCGGTGACGAGACTTATGTCCATTATTTGGCTCTCCAAAAATTTATTCCGAATCCATGAAATAAACACCTCATTTTCATACCTATATTCCTCTCAAACACTCAGGTGTACGAAGAGGTTAACAAGCCCTTATGGTGTTTAGCTTTAAAGTGTAGCAGATTGTGGTAAAAATAAGACTCTTTATCCTCTGGTTGTGTTATTTTCAATCAAACCCATACAAAGCTCCAACCTCCTTTACTCTTCTTTAGCAATTGTTTTTTGTCGTGTACAGAGGACTAAAATTTAAGAAACAAGAAAGAGACCAATGGCTTTTTTATCAAAAACATATCCTGAGGGGAAAACCAAAGAGCCACTTTTTTTGATAAAAAAGCTGTCTTTCACGAAAATTATGGAAGAGCCAAAAAGCCTAAGCAATATTATCAGAAAATTCTTTCACGACTTGATAAACTGCTTGCGTTAATTTGTGCAATTCCTGTTTGCTAATAATATAAGGTGGCATGAGATAAACGAGTTTATTAAAAGGTCGTATCCACACGCCAAGTTCTACAAAGCGGGGTTGCATCCAGAAAATATCAACGGGATGGTGTAGTTCAACAATGCCAATGGCTCCTTTACAGCGCACGTCTTTAACCATATTCAAATCAGCGCAGGGGGCTAATTCTGTTTTTAATTGTTGCTCGATAGAGGCGATCTTTTGTTGCCAATTGGATTGAAGTAGTAAGTCAATGCTTGCATTGGCAACACTACAGGCGAGTGGATTTGCCATAAAGGTAGGGCCATGCATTAAGACGCCCTGTTTATCTGCACTAATTCCTTTTGCTACTTGAGTACTAGCAAGGGTGGCGGCGAGTGTCATATAACCGCCTGTTAATGTTTTTCCTAATACTAAAATATCAGGTTCAATATCGGCTTGTTGATAGGCAAAGAAACTACCTGTGCGACCAAACCCTGTGGCAATTTCATCGAGAATTAACAGAATATTATGCTGTTTGCAAAGTTGGCTTACTTGGCGTAAATACTCAGCGCAATAGATTCGCATTCCCCCTGCATTTTGTACGATTGGTTCTAAAATAACGGCAGCGATTTGCTGTTTATTTTCAATCAATGCTTGTTCAAAAGAGGCTATCATTTCAGCCTTCCAGTCCTCTTCTGGTTTGCAGTTAGGTGCTTCAACAAAAATATTTTCTGCCAGTCGGTGGGTAAACATCTCATGCATACCATTGACGGGATCACACACCGACATCGCGCCAAAAGTATCCCCATGATACCCGTTGCGTACGGTTAGTAGCTTATGCTTTTCAGGTTTACCTTGAGCCACCCAATACTGCAATGCCATTTTAATCGAGACTTCAACAGCTACTGAACCAGAATCAGCAAAGAAAACGTGTTGTAGATTGTCAGCGGTTAAATCGATGAGTTTCTTTGCCAATTTCACCGCAGGTCGGTGAGTTAAACCACCAAACATCACATGCGACATTTTTTGCAATTGATCCGTGACTGCCTGATTTAAAACAGGGTGATTATAACCATGAATGCACGTCCACCATGACGACATGCCATCAATCAATTGTTCCCCTGTTTCAAGTGTTAGCGTTACTCCTTGTGCCGAAGCAACCACAAACACAGGGCTGGGATTTAATAGACTGGTATAGGGATGCCAAATATGTTGTTTGTCGTACTGACACAGTTCGTTATGATTCATTAATAGTGGCCAAAATTATAGGTTCTGTTCTCTCGTTTGCAATGAGCTAGTGGTATAAATACCGGGCATTTGATAGTAGCGGAAAAAATTATCAGCCTGATTAAGCCATTCGCTATCGCTGTGTTTCTTCAGTGGTTTAAACAGAACTTCTGATAAATCTAAACCAATGCCAGCGTATACTTTTGCTTTTTTCTTTTTAAAATAAGGGCGATCTGCTTTTTTAAAGCCTTCTGCATGATAGCCAAGTTGTAGCTCTAGGTATTTAAGGGGTGTGGTGTTAAGTTGTTTAACCCCCCCTAGCTTGAAGACGGCGGAGTAGTTGTAACCTGTGTAATCGGTAATGGGATGCCCTGTGTCAGCTTTGCTACGATGATATTCTACCCTAAGGTCTAGTTTATTTCTTAATCCTGGAACCGTATTTTTAAGATAGGAGATGCCGATGCCTGTGCTATTCATAATCAGGTCTTCATAAGAGAATCCATGATCATTAGAAACACCATCAAAGGTTTCAACCAGTAACATTAATCCACCTGAAAAAATGGCACCTTTAAGGGCTGCATCGTTAAGATTGCCTGTTTTTTCATAAAGACGATTGGTTAAAAACTCATCCATAATGTAAGTAGAGTAAAGGTGCCCTAATTTATCCGCCCCCCCACTGCCTGTCTTCATACCAAACCAGTTTTCATCATTGAATTTAAAGGATGAAGAGCTTCCCCACTCCCACTCCTTTAACCCCAAGTAAAGAATTCCACCCGTTAGTCCACCTAACTCCCACTTTAATTCGCTCGCTGCTTCTCCTAAGGTTAAGCGTTTATTGGTATCAGCAATGACTTCTGCATGGTAAGTAAAAAGTGAAAGCAATGAGCACGCCAGTATCGTTTTTATTATCGTCATTATTAAAAGCACTCTAGGGGAAAATAAAAGCTAATTATAATGATTAACTACAGGTCTTGCAGGATATTTAAGACTATGCTGAGAACGGTGTTATATCGTATACATTCTAGCGATAGCCCAAAGAAAAACCGATAATGGAGGCATAGGCGTAAGGGTCCACCTCTACGGAACGGGTTGAGTTACCCAATACGCGCGCTATGTTTCTGCGTAAAGAGGCATCATCTGTTAACTGACTAGCGGTTAATAAAAAATACTCAGCAGAGGGAATTGCACCATCTTGTAAATGACTGAGTTTGGTTCCGTTGGGCAATAAGCTACGGGTTGTTTCTATCCATACGCCGTCTTTATAAAAAATCTTCCATGCGGTGCGAGCAATGGCTAAACCCGTTTGCATCGCTTTTTTATCCCCTGTTGATTTCCCCCAAGATAACAAGCCCCATGATACGGCGGCGTAATCATCGAGTGTGCCTGGCGTTGCATCTGCCGCTGACTTTCTTAATATATTGCCATTCCATAAGCTTTGTAAAAATAAAGCGAGTTTATCCCCATAGGGATGCAATGACGGGTCGTAGCTCGAACCTTTTGCGAAAGCGCCAAGTAACATGCCATTTTGTGAGGCGAGTAGTTTGGTGTCTCTGGGTAAACCTCGATGTTTATTACGGTAAGCTTTTAATTTATTTCTTAATGCTTTGAGTTGCTTTTCTAATAAATTGACGGGTGTTCCCATTGTCTTAGCCATTTCAGTAATTGAATTTTCACGTCGTGGTAAATTACCTGCGGGTAGTTCATTGGTTTGATTTAAATTCCAGATTTTATAGGCTAAGTTTAATTCTTGTTTATCGAGAATTTTAGGTAATTCATGGCGTGACCAAAGATAAAATCCTCCTTCTTCATTGTTACTATCAACCGCAGAAAGGCTGGATATATAAGCATTCCCTTTGCCCTGCATGGATTCAATGGTGAAATGTAAGGTTTCAATGGCTACTTGACGGTATTCGGGATTGTTATAACGCTCTGCTGCTTCAAAATACAAAAGTGGCATGAGGGCATTGGTATACAACATTTTTTCAAAATGCGGGGTTTCCCATGCGGGGTCTACGGTGTAGCGATAGAAGCCACCGCCTATATCATCATGCAGTCCTTTACGTGCCATTTGATTTAAGGTGAGCTTTAAAAACTCATCAATTTCTGGCTTTTTTTGCTGTTTATTGATGGCTAATAATGCCGATAACTGCGGTGTTGAAGGGAATTTACGATTACCAAAACCACCGAGTAAAGTATCTGCATTTTTCATAATAATTTTTTGCAGATGAGAGGCTGCTTTAGAAACATGCAAGTTTGAACTGGTGCGTTCCTGTGTTTCCAACATATTCGTGAGTGTTTCATTTCTGTTTTTCGCCATATCACCTAATGCCTGTGCATCGGTTGACCAGCGTTTTTGCAAGCGATTAAGCACCGTTGCAAAATTATCATGAGGCATATAGGTTGCCCCTACTAACGGATAGGCATCAGGGGTAAGAAAAACATTTAACGGCCAGCCCGCAGAACCTGTGGTGATTTGTACAAATTCGATCAATCGTTTATCCAGCACAGGGTTTAGTTCACGATCCACTTTGATAGAAATAAAATCTTTATTTAATATCGCAGCAATGGTGTTACTTTGATAACTTTCACGTTGCATTACATGACACCAATGACAAGAAAAATAGCCAATAGAAACAAGGATGATCTTATTTTCCTTTTTCGCTTTATCTAATGCTTTTTTTCCCCATGACATCCAATGAACGGGGTCATTACCGTGCATTGCTAGATAAGGGGATGCATTATTTTTTAGCTCATTGGCAGAAATAGAATGAGTCAAGAGTAAAAAGATAATGAAGAAAAAATAACGCGCAAATGATTTCATTAATATCGGTCTCATAATGGATGAATAGTGAATACTCCAATTATAACGTGTTGAACCCTTTTCTAGTTGCAACAAATCATCTAACTTATAAGCAAAAATGGCTTATCCAGCCATCTATTGAAGATTGTAAGTTCGTTCAATATACGCATCAATCAAACCCTGAAAATCAGATGCTATTTGATCACCTTTTAATGTTACTGTTTTAACCCCGTCTTCATAGACAGGGGCAACGGGTTTTTCGCCATTGCCTGGTAAACTAATACCGATATTGGCGTGTTTGCTTTCACCAGGGCCATTCACAACACAGCCCATAACAGCGACTGACATGGTTTCTACGCCGTCATATTGCTTCCGCCAAAGTGGCATTTGATGACGTAAATAAGACTGTATATCTTCGGCAAGGTGCTGAAAATAATCACTGCTAGTACGTCCGCAACCTGGGCAGGCAACCACTTGAGGGGTAAAAGAACGTAGCCCCATTGCTTGTAATATCTCTTGCCCGACGATGACTTCTTTTTCACGTGGCGCACCAGGTTCTGGCGTTAAGGAGATGCGAATAGTATCGCCAATCCCCTGTTGTAATAAAATAGATAATGCAGCTGTTGAGGCAACAATACCTTTGCTACCCATGCCCGCTTCGGTTAAGCCTAAATGCAATGGATAATCGCATTGCTGTGCTAAATCGTGATAAGTGCGGATAAGGCCTTGTACCCCGCTAAGTTTGCAGGAAATGATGATTTTATTATGGGGAAGACCGTATTTCTCTGCCTGTTTTGCACTGGATAAGGCTGACTCTATTAATGCATCATATTGCACTTCTTCAAGCGCCCGTGGCTGTACTAACTGTGCATTTTCATCCAGTTTTCGAGCCAACAACTCCTGATCGATTGATCCCCAGTTAACACCAATACGCACTGCTTTATTGTATTTAACCGCAAACGCTATCATTTGAGCAAACTGTTCATCACGGCGTTTGCCACGCCCTACATTACCAGGGTTAATACGGTATTTTGCCAATGCTTTAGCGCACTCTGGCACTGCACTTAATAGCTTATGACCATTAAAGTGAAAATCACCAATTAAGGGTACATCACAGCCCATTTTATCCAGACGTTGACGTATTTCAGGCACAGCCTCTGCTGCCTCTATATTATTAACCGTAATACGCACTAGCTCAGACCCAGCCTTCGCTAGCTCATGAATTTGTTTGACACTACGAACCACATCAGCGGTATCAGTGCTGGTCATTGACTGAACCACAATAGGAGCATCGCCCCCAACAGTGACAGTATCTATTTGGACAGTAA
>JAGLDT010000140.1 GCA_023145485.1 Cocleimonas sp.
GTTTGATTTTATAGATAAAGAGCGAGATTAAAAATTGTAGATTGGGTTACGTTTGGCAAACTAACCCAACCTATATTTTGCTGTTCCATCTGAAAATTGGTGATAGTTAATAATTTAAAAATATCGATATAAATTAAAGAATATAAGGGTTATAAATGTCAGTAACGCAACAGCAACTTGCCTATCTCAATGCGATGGGGATTCCTGTATGGGTTTCTCGTGATGCAGTTGATCCTACTCTTTTTGAGGAAAAATTAACGGAAAGTATTAGTAAAAATACAATACAAAAGCCCCTTCCTCCTGCATCTATCAGCATACCCACTCAGATCACCTCACAAAGTCATTCAATTCATCAAGCAGTGCCACAAGCACCTGTTTTATCCCCAAATACACCGCCACCTGAATATTCAACTGAAAATCTATTTAATGAAATAGATCAAGCGATTTTCACTAATCTCCCCAAAAATGCAACCTCAATCGCAGATTCAATCACAGCAAAAACCGCCACGCAGACATTAATCGACTGTTCAAACTTTGATTGGCAACAGTTACAAGGCGCAGCAATAGAGTGTCAGCAATGTGAGTTATACAATAAACGCACACAGATAGTTTTTGGTGAAGGTAAACAACATGCTCAATGGATGATTATCGGCGATGCTCCAAAAGAAGAGGAAGATACCCAAGGCAGACCGTTTATGGATAGGTCAGGGATATTATTAGATAATATGCTATTAGCAACAGGATTAAATCGCGCCAGTGTTTACCTTAGTAATACCTTGAAATGTCGCCCACCCAATAACCGTGATCCTAAAAAAGCAGAATCAAGTGCTTGTTATGGTTATCTCAAACGTCAAATCGAATTGGTTAAACCATCACTTATTTTAATCGTTGGTAGAATAGCCACTCAACATTTATTACAAACCAAGGAACCATTAGCTCGCCTTCGAGGACGAACCCATCAAATTCCAGAGATAGACATCCCTGTTGTGGTGACCTATCACCCTGCTTATTTATTGCGACAACCACGTGATAAATATAAATCTTGGCAAGATCTGAAGTTAGCACAATCATTATTAAAAATTAGCTCATAAGGGATGAGAATTTAATAACACCCTAAACTAACCACGACCTCGATAAGCAGGTACTTTTTGCTCAGGAATCCAGAGGCCTTTAGGAATTTCTCCATAAGAAAAAAATACATCAATCGGCATACCACCCCGTGGATACCAATAGCCACCGATACGAATCCATTTGGGTTCAATTTCTTTAATCAGTCTTCTAGCAATACTGATAGTACAATCTTCATGGAAAGCACCATGATTACGATAAGCCCCCAAATATAATTTAAGTGACTTGCTTTCGACGAGCTTAGTATTAGGAATATAGTCAATCATCAAATAAGCAAAGTCGGGTTGTCCTGTCATAGGACATAATGACGTGAATTCTGGAGCAGTAAAACGTACTAGGTAATCAACATCAAGCTGCGGATTTTCCACGCTCTCTAAGACTGCCGACTCAGGAGAATTAGGAAGTGATGTTTTTCCACCTAATTGTTGGAGGTTTTTATAAATATTTTTCTTTAGCATTAAGGTTGATTATCCATAATAATTCTACAAATTGTCTAGACATAAAAAATGCCACAAGTTTTGTAAACTATGTGGCATTTTAAATAAACCTAACAATCTAAATTTTTACTTAGCCGTTGTAGCCGCCTGTGGAATCGCAGGTCTTACGGGTACAGCAGGAACATACGGCATCGGCGCGCGATAGCCATAGTTTGGATTGTTATTACCACCAAATGGCATACTATTTCCAAATGGCATCTTATTGAAACCACCACCATTACCATTACCACCGAACATATTATTATTACCATCGTTATCGAATGAATCCATCATCTCTTCCATCCAATACATTGGCGTCCATACTGGCCAATCGCTCTCATCCCAGTAGGGGCCATTAGGTCCCATTTTCCATTCACCATCATTGCCACCACCGAAAAAGTCACTGGCTTGTGTTACCGAAAAAGGGGCTGCTAATAAAGCAGTTAATAAAACGAT
>JAGLDT010000141.1 GCA_023145485.1 Cocleimonas sp.
AAGTTAGAGTTCGGGTGTTATTGAACCCTCAATCCTTAGGTAGAGGAGACAGCTACATTTAATGTGGCTGTCTCACCTGCCATTTATTATATTTGATTGAACACCTCATAACCGCCTCCTAAAATTAGCGCAATGATGCACCAGTAAATCATATTTGTGCGTATCATAAGCCAAGCGCGTGTAATATCGTCTGCTTTTGCAGTACGTCCTGTGCCTAATTGAAGACGTTCTTTTAATTTTCCATCATAAAGAGCAGCGCCACCTAGTTTTACCCCTAAGGCACCTGCACCTGCCGCCATAACAGGGCCTGCATTGGGGCTATACCATTTTGTTCCTTGTTGTTGCCAACATTGCCATGCTGTTTTGGTATCACCGTATAAACTATAACCTATGGCAGTTAAACGGGCGGGAATCCAGTTTAAAACATCATCAACCCGCGCAGCAAAACGTCCAAAATAATGATAACGTTCATTTTTATAACCCCACATCGCATCCAATGTATTGCTAAGACGATACAATAAAGCTCCTTCCGCACCGCCAATAGCAAACCAGAATAAAGTAGCAAAAATAGCATCACTGCCATTTTCCAATAGAGACTCAACCGTGGCTTTGCTGATGTCATCTTGGTTAAGTGTTGCAGTGTTGCGGCTGACAATCCAACTAAGGCGTTGCCTCGCTAATTTTATATTATTATTTTGTAAAGCTGACTGGATTGGTTTTGCGTGTTGCCAAAGGCTGGTCGCACCTAATGCCAAGTAGCCAATAATAAGCTCAAACCAGATGCCAAATAAGTTGCTAAGTACCCCTGTAAGAAAGACTAAAGGGAGGACTAATAATAACCATGCAACGACTCCTGACACGATATGATTATTATTAAATATCTTTTCTACAAAAATAGCCAGATTGCCAAAACCAACAAGGGGATGGTATCGAGCAGGTTCTCCTGCGATGACATCAAGCAACACAATGCAGGGTAGTAATAAAAAGTGATTCATTTCCATTATCTAATTATACCCATATTCAGATTTTAAGATTGTGATACAGAACTACGGGACTTGATTTTTTATGAAACAATCCTGACTATCTTATATTTATCCTACTTGGAGGTTACTGAGATGACACAAACACTGAATACTTCACAATACGATGCCATTGGTGGTGAAAAAGGGGTTCTTAAACTAGTGGATCGTTTCTATGATTTAATGGATAGCGATGAAGAAACAGTAGGAATCCGTGCAATGCATGCAAAATCATTACGTGTTTCACGAAAAAAATTATTTTTATTTTTATCAGGGTGGTTAGGTGGGCCTTCGCTTTATATTGAGAAATACGGACATCCTCGATTACGACAACGGCATTTGCCCTTCAAAATCACATCAAGCGAACGTGACCAATGGTTGTCTTGCATTAATCAAGCCTTAGAGGAGCAAGTTACTGACGCTTTGCTGTTACACACATTAAAATCCTCTTTCTTTAATGTGGCCAATCATATGCGTAATGCACCTGATGAACCACTAAATATCAATTACTCAAATAAGGGCTAACAGATAGCCTTATAAATTGTTCTATACTGTCTGCTAACTAATACAGTAAAGGAGATAGTCGCTATGGAAAGAATATCTATCATAATAAGGAGAGGGAGCTTAGTCATCCTAAGTGGTTTGTTGTTTTTTAGCCCTGTTATTGCAGATGATAAATTTATGCATCAGATTACCAAGGTAAAAAGTTGGGACACATTAAACCTTCGTGCCAAACCTGGTGTGAAAAGTAGAGTTGTTGCACGTATCCCCGCCAATGCTGATTCAATATCATTATTAGGAGAAAAGGTTTCAATTGGTGAAACCGTTTGGCTAAAAATTAATTGGCAAGGAAAGGAAGGTTGGGTTAGTCAATATTTTCTTAAATCAATGAAACGAAAGCTTTCTAAAACAAAACAGACTGAAATGAAGCAAGCATCAAAGCAA
>JAGLDT010000142.1 GCA_023145485.1 Cocleimonas sp.
CATCAAAGCAAGTGAAAGCATCAAAGCAAATTAAGCTTGCTGCGGCAGTGGTTGAAAAAGGTATTGGGCCTAACCAATGGATATTAAGATGCAGTAATGACACACCTTTCTGGCGGGTTGATGTCTACCCTAAAGCGTTGAAACTATTTACAGGAAAGTATACTGCTTTGCTTCCGCTTACTTATAAGAAGCAAGAAAAAAACAAATGGAATACAGCAAAGAAAACGCATTTAAAAGGGGCTACGAGTAAAGATAAGATTGATTTGAAAATTCACTATAGCTATAAACGCTGTAATGATGCGCTAACTAAGCAAAAAGTACCTTATGCTGCAACGGTTAAACACAACGGTAAAGAAATGAAAGGCTGTTGCAGAGCATTGAAAATTAATTAACATTTACTCCAGAACGTATTGATTTTGGTGTCACAACACCAAGTGACATCACCATTTTCAGTGCATCTTCCACATCCATATCCAGTTTTTTAATATCCTCCTCTGGCATCATTAAGATGTAACCAGAGGTTGGATTGGGTGTCGTTGGCACAAAAATAGTTAGCAATTTATGGTCTGCTAATTGATTAAACTCCTCTGGGCTATCGCTGGTTTGAAAGCCAATCGTCCAAATACCTTTGCGTGGATACTCAATTAAGACAACCTGACGGAATGAGTTTTTATCTGAGGTCAAAACAGTTTCTGTCACTTGTTTAAGTGCAGAATAAATACTGCGCACTAACGGTATACGCTCAAGCAGATCTTCACCCCATAACACCAATCGCTTTCCTGCGAAATTAGTGATAATAAAGCCAGAAGAAAAAACAAACAGCGTACTTAGAATAATGCCCAAACCAGGAATATCAAAACCAATGAGTGTCTCAGGTCGCAATGCATGGGGGAGTAATAATAATGTTTTGTCAAGCAGATCCACGAGTAACTTAATCACTAAAATGGTTATGCCCAGTGGAACCCAGACGAGTAGCCCTGTAATTAAGTATTTTCTTAACTTTACTATCATAATTCAACTTTACCTGAAATAGTCTTCATTTGTACGATGCAATTATAGCATTCTTCTAAGATAACAGGCTTATTCTAACAATGGGTAAAATAAGCTCGTTTTTCTGCTAGGATATTAATGTGAACATCAAACATCTATTGATAGTTAGAAACGTCCTTTCACAAAAAATAATACTTACTATAGTTTCTATGACACATTAAAAGAAACTAAGTTTTCTTCTTGGGATAAATATGCACACAGTTCTGGTTACAGGTTGCTCTAGTGGTATTGGTTATTGCGTTGCCAAAGGTCTAAAAGAGCGTGGTTATAATGTTTATACAACGGTGCGTAAGAAGGAGGATATGGAGCGTTTGATCTCTGAAGGTTTTAAATGCTTATTATTAGACTATGCAGACTCAGAAAGTGTACAAGACTTGGCAAATGAGTTAATGCTCTTAATTGGCTGTGATTTATACGCGGTGTTTCATAATGGTGCTTATGGTCAAGCAGGTGCAGTGGAAGATTTAAGTCGCGAAACAATCGAAAAGCAATTTGCAGCCAATGTGTTTGGGTGGATGGAGCTAAATAATCGTTTGATTATCATGATGCGACAAAACAACCGTGGACGCATTATCTTTAATAGCTCTGTCTTAGGTCTTATATCCCTTCCTTATCGTGGTGCTTATAATGCCAGTAAATACGCCATTGAAGGCTTTGCAGATACCCTAAGATTAGAGCTTAGGAAGACAGGAATTAAAATATCATTGATAGAACCTGGTCCTATTAAAAGCAAATTTCGTGCTAATAGCCTCGTAGCATTAAAAGAAAATATTGATATAGAAGGCAGTGTGCATCGGGATTTATATAAAAAAAGCATTGCTCGATTAGAGAAAAAAGGCGCAAGCGTTCCCTTTACCTTACCTGCTGAGGCTGTTTTAAAAAAGGTCATTCATGCGTTAGAAAGCCCTAATCCAAAGGCACGTTATTATGTTACCTTTCCAACCCATTTATTTGGTACGCTACGGCGTTTATTGCCAACAAAATGGCTGGATAAACTATTAAGTAAGGTGGGAGAATGAGTTATTTAGAACGCGTGCAAGCATGTCATCAATTTGATCGCAGTGAGTATTTTGATTTTGTGATCGGTGATGAAATTATGGGGCTTACTCGTCCACAATTTGCAGAGCAATTACTGCGCTGGAGTGATGTCTTTCAGCTTAAAAACAATCAGCTGTTGCTTAACCCTGAGTTGACAAGTTTTGAGCAACGCACACAAGCCGTTGCCGCTATTATGGAACAATTGTATCAAGAAGGTGTGATTCCAGCATGGGTCAATGAGCCGTATGCGGTATCGCATTGCTTTGAAGAGCAACCCAGAATGGCCGTAGAACGTGCGGTTGCCTCTTATTTGGGCGTTCGCAGTTACGGCATTCATATTAATGGCTTAGTGCAAAAATCTGATGGTATTTATAATTGGGTCGCAGTGCGCGCACGAGATAAGCCTTTCTGGCCAGGACAATTTGATCAAATGGTGGCAGGAGGGCAGGGTATTGGCATTGGCTTAATGGAAAATGTGATTAAAGAATCAGCTGAAGAAGCGGATATTCACGTTGATATAGCCAGCCAAGCGCAACAACGAACGACATTACACTATTGCAGTAATTCAAGCCGTGGCATTAGCATGGACACCCTGTATAACTATGACCTCTGGTTGCCTGAAGACTTTACCCCAGTGAACACAGACGGCGAAGTGGACGAGTTTATCCTGATGCCATTAGCTGAAGTTGCAGAGATTATTGATACCTCAGAGCAATTTAAAACCAACTGCAATCTAGTTAATATCGAGTTGCTAATACGCGCAGGAATTATTAGCGAATCTCATCCTGATTTTAAAGCAATCACAAAACTATTGTATTCGCCTGCGGTAAAGCTTTAAACAGGCAAGGTAGAGCTAACTTCTCATGATTTACAGATAGAGCCTTTCATCTATTGAATTTCCTAGGAATCGGTTGCTTTAGCAGTCCTAAAGCAACCGAACTATTTGACTCAATATATTACTTTAAAAGGGCTTTCCCTTACTTTTCAACAATCTGAAAATTAGCCCGTAGCGTGGTAATATCAATGGAGCTAACTTGTACCGTCAATGATTGATCCAGTTCAACAGGGCTTTTAGAACGTACTCTAGGCTCTAAAGCCAATGTTGGCATGATGATACTGATGTTACGGTCATTTAACATCACCACAATGGCTTCACCTTTCCAGTCTTTATTCTGCTTTAAATACAGCATTTTCCAGTGTTGCGTAGAAAAACGTTCCGCTTTACGTGACGCGAATGATGCTTCATCAGCTAGTCCAATGCGCTCTACTAATGCATCATGCTCCAGCATTTCTCCTCCTGTGATAAAGGCGCGTAATTGTTGATGTGTTACCAAATCAAGATAACGCCTTAACGGACTGGTAACACGCGTATATTGTGGCAAGCCTAAGCCAAAATGCGATGCAGGTTCGGTGGAGTGACGTGAGGCTTTAAAACAACGACGATACGCATAATGCTCAGATGGCTTTTGCGGATGTTGAATGGTTTCAGGCTCAGGCTGATAAGCGAAAGGAATAGGAATATTATTTTTATGCGCAAATTGAGACACCGCTTCTCCCGCCGCTAGCATACATTCTGAAACCAATTGGCGACTACCATCATTACGATAAGGCGCTACTGAAATGATACCCTGCTTATCGACATGAAGGTTAACGTCGGGTAAATCCAACATAGCCGCATTATTATCAAGACGACGTTGACGGTAACGTTCGGTAATGACGTTTAACTCAGCAAACGTGGTCTCTAGTTCCTGATTAGCATCATCATAGGTGGTACGAGTGACATTAAGGACTGAGAAGAAGATATCAATATCATCCAACTCACCGCTTTCATTAACAATAAAACTAATCGAAAGGGCTGGGCTTTGTTGTTGTAAGCCTAGACCTAACTGTTCCGTAATACCTGATGGCAACATATGGATCACTCGATCAGGCAAATAAAGATTCGTACCACGAGAACGGGCTTCGATATCCAAGGCTGAGTCAGGCGTAATAATGGATGAAGCATCAGCAATATGAACCCAAACACGATTACCCTCCCATGAAATGGCATCATCAGGGTCTTTATTGCCAACATCATCAATCGCCCATGCGGGTAAATGTTGTAAATCACGGCGTTCTGTTTCAATCGCCTCAGGAATATCGAGTGTGGGTTTGCTCATATCAACCCCCATGCGACGTGGCCAAGGGTTATATTCCTGAGGCCAATAATTGAGCCTGAGCAAGAGCTTATGCGCACCCTCTTTGGTTTCGCCTATACCAATTTTCTTTAAAATACGGCTACCCTCACGCTCACCACAGGCAAGTTGTTCTACTTCAGCAAGGTGTGGGTAATCTTGCTTCTCTATTTCACCATTTCTAATTCGTAGCAGTAACGAATCCCATGCCTCTTTTTTAGCTTTTTTATCATCACGCTGTTGTTTTTCTTCGGCAATGAGATCAAGAGAGCGTGCTTTAATCTCATTCGTATCACCCTCAAAATAAAGCCCATCAACCACCAACATCCAACTTGACCATGCGCTCTGTGGAGTAAACTCATCATATAAAAACTCTGACAACTCTTCTAATGATACCGTTTCACCCTCCAATAACTCTATCGTCTCCTCCAGCGTCTCCAGTGCCTTTGGAGTCGCCATATCCAACGTCGTCACATCTTTAATTGGTCCAGGGTGGAGTAATTCAATATCCTTATCACGCACCCGTTTAGTGGTTTTAAAAAATAGAATCTCAAACTTATCGGCCACCTTTGTGACAACCGCAGCTTTGCTTTTATAGTAGACCAATGCGCCTTTTTTTATCTCTGACATTTATGTGTTTCTTGCACTCTGTATGGATTTAAGGGGCGGTTATAGTAGCGTACTATCGTGGTCAGTGCTGAAGTTTAATCCCACTACTTGCACCGTCTTATCAGCGAAATAAGACCACAACTTACATTTCTTAGAAAACGAGCGCGTCAGCCTCGTTTAACGCTAATGTTTTTGCCAATGCCTCAATGGATATATGCTCTCGTTTGGCATGAATGGTTAACCACAACTGCACCGTTTGGCGGTCTTCAAGGTATTTGCTCATCTGCATTTTTTCAGCAAAAATAGTCATTGGCTGGTTGTTTAGTTTTGCATGTTGTCTTAGCCAATCTAGTTTACCAAAATGATCACCTAGCCCTTTTTTAGCCTCTGAATTTGTTGACGATTCAATCGATTCAACAGGTTCGTCAAACCGTCGATGTGAGGGGTGATTTTTAATCTTAGGCACAATCAAACGCCCTTCTCGCTCGGCTTTAGACAAGACGATCAGCAAGCCGACAGGGTTGTAAATGACTTCGTTTTTATCTTTGATTTCAAAGGTTTTTAGCACCCGCTGTTGTTGACCAAGGGTTAAACTATCCAATGCTTTATGGCAGGTCGCATGGTGTTTTTCATCAATCGTTGGTGGTAAATCAATCTTGGCATCATCGGCTATATCATCGACACTATTCCCCACATCAACAACAACATCGGTTTCAGCAGGCGGTGACGGTGGAGTGACGACTTTATTTTCTACTGCGGACTGTTGTTGGGGTTGAGTAGAGGTAAGGTTAAAAGAGGTAAGGGTATTATTATGTATGTGTCCGATTTTCGGAGCGACGTTCTGAAAAATGGAAATCGTTTCTGATGGTCGGAAATCCATTCCGATTTTCGGAAGATGAGGCGTAAAAAAAACGGGGTGTTCTTCGATGAATTTCTCAGCAATTTGATAGCGATAATCATAATAATCTGATTCTTCGACCTCAAACAAATCTTTGTCAATCACCCCCTCAATCGCAATATGGAGACGATCCAAACGAACCCCTGTTAATTGAGCCAAACGTTTATCCGTTAAATGATCAAATTTCTTCCCATAGCCAATGGTTTGATTCATTAAGGCGCTAAACACTTTTGCTTCATTTTTGCTGAGATTAGCATCCAGACTTGCTTCATTGAGTGATCTAAATAAACTCATTTTATATTCCTACTATTTTTTATGCTTTTAGACAACAACCGAAGTTGTTTATAAACAATGACAATAATTTAAGGCGCAACTTAGCTGTCCTTCTGTATTGAAAAAATGCACAACAGAAAAAGACAATCAAAAAAGACGACTTAAAATGCCAATAAAGTGGCTTATTATTGCCTTATAGAAAACACTATTATGGGGTAACGCATTGAAAAACAAAGACTAGTAGAGTAAAGAGAACGGCCTTGAGGAAGATAATAGGTTGTAGGTGCGTGACGAAGACGCGATAGGTATACTCGGTACTGCATTTTTCAATCCTCTTTAGATTGATTACTGAAGTCCTGCTTTGCTGATGGTACAGCCTTGCGGGGCGAATTTTAAACAAATTAAACATAACAGCACACCCTTCTTAAATGATGCACCTGCATACACTGTAGACCTTATTTCACTAAAGTCCATCCCTAAATACCTGATTGCTATAAATTAGCTCTTAATGATCATAATAATTTCTACTAGTCAGACAAACTATTTCTTATGTTGAAGCGTAGAAACTAGCGAAATGAAAAAGTCTCAATGCCTTATTCATCAGGCAGATTTACTTCGTCCTTGTTCCCAAATTCCTATTGGGGAACACGCTCTGGAAATTCTATTTCCATTGCATTCTCTCGAAATGGAATTTCTATACTGCGTTACCAAATAGGAATTTGGTAACGAGATAAAATTCCCGCACTGGAGCGTGGGAACTAGACAAATTGCAACGTTGAGTTTGAAAGTGAGCCTTTCTCACAAGGATTGAGAGCAGTCTTCTTTAGTCACGGGGCGAAACATTTTTTGTTGATATAGGCTATTGATGCCAATAATAAATCCAAGTGCATCTTTTTCTAGCTCAATATTATGCGCTGTTTCTATTAAACGTCCCTCGCTAATTTTCATTGTAATAGGTTGTTCCTGAGGTTGAATAATAGCGATTTCATCTCCCACTCGTAGACCGTACATTTGATGGAATTTCATTAACGACATGTCTTTTTTATGATCTTGATAAAGACTGTGTCCTAAGATGGGGTAACGTAGATTATCAATACCGATTAAATCTAATGCGGTGGCTAACAGGTCGGGTTGCATGGTGAGACGATCAATTTGTTTGGCTTCTACCCCTTCTCCTAAAATAACCCCCATAATTCTAAACATATCAAAGGGCAGTAAGTCATCACCATAGACGCGTACATTATGATCTGAGGCAATCAGGAAAATGGTATCGTTATAATAAGCTTCTTTTCTTGCAGCATCGATAAATAAACCAATGGCGTAGTCTGCATATTTGATGGCATTTTCTACTGAGTTTGTCTCTACTCCTTTGACTGGTTCTATACGACCTTCTGGGAATTCAAAGGGGGTATGATTGCTGGTGGAGAACATGACGGAAACAAAGGGTTGTTGTTTGGCGTGGAAGTTTTTGAATTCTTGATTAGCGCGTTGCACTAAATCTTCATCGCTTACACCCCAAATGCCATGAAAGGCGGGGTTGCTAAATTTATTTTCATCAATGATGTCATCAAATCCATTGCCGTAATACCATGATGCCATATTATCAAAACGCTTTTCGCCGCCATAAATAAAAATACTATGATAACCATAGGGCTTTAGGAGCTGTGCGACGGTGAAGAAGTCTTTTTGTGATTTATTGCGTTTTAATACACCCTTACCCGCTATAGGTAGAAAGCCTGCACTAAGCCCTGCTAAACCGCGAATACTACGTGTTCCATTGGAGTAGAGCGAGTTAAACCACAGACCTTGTTTAGCGTATCGATCTAAATTGGGGGTAATACCTCTTTTGTCACCTAATGCACCGACAAATTGCGCCCCTAAACTTTCTTGAATAAAAATGACTAAATTTTTAGGTTTATCACGTTTAAAAGCGGTTGGAATAATACGAGCAAAGGGAGTATCACAGCGTTTTGGATCAATATCCAAGCGTTTTCCCATCCGTTGATAGGCTTCTTCAATGGGCATTTTGCCATAGCGTTTCATATCAAAGCCTGTGGTTTTTTGCGAATAATAGGCATAACCAATGGCATAAAGTGAGTTTTTGGTGATCTCATTGACTAGATGACTGTGGGTGTAGGTTGCATCAGAAATATTCGCTGGACGATGCGCGAAGGAGGAACGCACCCCTATAAAGAGTAGAATAAACACGGGTATAAATAATAAAATACGTTTGCCATAGCCAATATCATAAGCATCAATAAAGAAGTGTTTGGATTGTTTCCAAAACCAAACGGTGAAAACAAGTAACATCACGCTACTAATGAGTATTTCTAACTTATAGCTTGCCCATATATTGCCTAACACTTCCTTTGGATACTCTAGATAATTAATAAATAAGGCATTGGGGCGCACGTCAAATTCAGCAAAGAAGGGAAAGGTGGCATTTTCAATATAAATGACCAGTAAAAAAATCAGTAATAAATAAAGCCGTAGACTAATATTAACGAAATGCTTTAATCTTGACGGAAACAGAAGCAAGAGTATGGCAGGAATTAGCAAAAATAAGGATGCGACCATCGTATCCATACGTAATCCGTATAGAAAACTCCACCAGTATTCCGTATTGCTGTGGATAATACGTTCAAAATAGAGAGAAAATAAACCCACTCGCCCTAAGAAAAAAAGCCCAACGAGTCCAAAGTAGATAATCAGCAGTTTTTTAAAAGGACTCAATAATGAATTTTTTTGTGTTAATTTGGGCATAGTTTGTTGACAGTATTTAAGAGTAAAAAAGGTAATTGATATGGCTGAGCATAAAATTGAATCAAATATTGATTGTTTTGGTACGATTGATATGGAGAAAAAGGACAGTTGCAAAACGTGTGATAATAACAAAATGTGTGAGATATTTAAGCCTAAATTGGCGGAACATAAAGCACAAGCAGAAGAAAAGGGGCGCTTAGACTATGTAAACAAAATAACCGAAGTAAAGGCTGAAACGACTAGTAAGTATTCCATTTATGGAATAATTGTTACTGTTCTACTGGTTTTATTATGGATGCTTGTTCAAGAATCGACAGAATCTTTTTTTTAGGATAGTGTTTTTAGATCAAGAAGATCACAAGGCAATTCATGCCAATAACTATCCCCCATCCGCGGGGATTTATTGTAAAAGAAGTTTAAGGACTTATATTATAAATTGTAGGGCGGGCATCTATGACCCACTCATTTTTCTTACAAGCAAACTATTCCCATGACTAAAAATAAACTTAAATTATTGCTTCTATCACTGACTCTTCTAACAACTCAAGCGTGTTATGCGGATTGGCAAGACTCTCTTAATGAGGCTTGGAAAAGCACTAAAGAGGTCAGTGACTCTGCCTTTGAAAGTAGCAAAGAATATACCAATAACGCATTGGATAAATCCAAAAATTATTATGATGAAATGAGGCTAGATTCGATTAGCTCTGATAATGTCACGCCGCAGATGATTCAACAGCAGAAAAAGGAGCATATACAGACGATTTGGAAAGATATTTTGACGAGTCTTGATGGCGCATTGAGTCTCAACGCCCAAATTGATGATGCACCTGCTTCACGTTTTTTTGGCGCAGATAAAAAATCGTTAGGGGAGGATCAGGTTGATGTCTTTGAGGTAATTGAAGCACTCCTTTCTAGCCCTGAAATTAATAAAAATCGTGATAATATCGAAGCACTAAAGGGGAAGGTTGGCGATAAAAAAAATACTATTTCACGCTATTTAGAGAAACGTATTGTTGCAGATAATACCGATAGAGCAGAATATGATCAAAAAATCAAAAAAGCCAAAGCGGATATCAGTGAGCTAACGCGACGTATTGATAATGAGAAAAACATTTTAAAACAGCGCTTTAATGCATCAGGATTATTTCTAAATGATGGACAGGTAGATGTCTTACTGTCCCGTGTTGATGCAGATGATATTATTAAAATGTCGCTGGTTTATGATGTGCTCGAAGACATTACTTCGCAGTTAATGGGCTTGACGAAAGAATCCAATGAGAATATTGATCAGGCACGTAAATACTACGGTATGCATGTGGTGCTATTAAAATTAGTGATTAATATGCAAGATAGTTACGTTAAAAAGTTGAATGAAGAGTATCTGCCAAAAATCGAAGTGATTAGCATGGAAACGCGTCGTATTAGTGAAAAAACGACTTATCTGCTAAAATCTGAAACTCAGAGAAACCGTAAGGATTTATTGCATAAAAACCTCAAAGCACAACAGCTTACTCTTAAAGTTGCCAAACTCTATGCGCAACAACTAAATCAACAAAAAGCAAAGGTAATCAAAGCCCAAAAATTAATGGTGGATGATTATCAAGTGGCTAAAAACACCTATGATACGGTGAAAATTAGTGCTGATCTTATTCAGCTAATGAAAACAAACCAAGCCTCGTTTAGTGCGCTAATGAATATCCAAATTCCTGATATTGTTCCGTTTGAAAACCTTGATATGCAGCGTAAGTTTGAGGAACTGTCTGCAATGATTAAGTAATTTCTATTATTTGGAACTTCCTAATTAGCCCTTGCATAAACTAGGGTAGGTTTGATAGAATCCTCGCTCTTTAAATTTTGTCAACAGCATTTTGAGGATCTTCACCATGAAGGCCGATATACATCCAAAGTATAACCACGTCGTATTCCAAGACCTATCGAGTGATTTTAAATTTTTGACACGTTCTACCATGTCAGGAAAAGAAACAATTCAATGGGAAGATGGTAATGAGTACCCACTCATCAAAGTGGAAATTTCTAGTCACTCTCATCCATTCTACACAGGCAAGCAGAATACAAATGCTGCTGCTGGTGCAATTGATAAGTTCAACAAGCGTTACGGCAGAAAGTAATATGTTGATCGTTGCAACGGGATCTCTATTTATACATCAGTGATGGACTTGTTACATCAAGATTCTCAGCAAATGATTCAATTAAAAAAAGCACTCTATCAGGGTGCTTTTTTTATGCTTATTATCAGCGTGGTTTTTTCATTATTACTGCCAACTGTTTGTAAGGCTAAACCCGTCTATCAAGCAGTAAAGTGGGTTTATGATGGTGATACTCTACTACTGAATGATAAACGTAAAGTTCGTTTGATTGGGATCAATGCACCCGAGGTTGCACATCATAAAAAGAAAGGGCAACCTTATGGGCGTGAGGCAACGGAGAAATTGCGCCAGTTGCTAAAAGCAGCAAAGTATAAGGTTAGACTGGAAATTGGCGAGCAAGAAAAAGATCGTTATAAGCGAACTCTAGCCCATGTTTTTTTGCCTGATGGCACCGATTTATCCTTGTGGATGTTACAAAATGGTTTAGCAACGCTAATGACTTTTCCACCCAATACGCGTTATATTACTGTTTATCGTAAGGCTGAACGATTAGCACAGAAAAAGAAACTCAATATCTGGCAGCAAATACGTTATCAGGTGCTTAAACCACGACAGTTAAAACGGGCTTATCGTGGTTATGTACGCCTAAAAAGCAATATAAAACATATTAAGATAACAAAAAAGACAATATTTCTAGAACTAGATAAGAAAATCTTTATTAAGATAAGTAAACATTCTATTCATTATTTTACCCATTATGACCCTCAAAAACTGTTGCATCATGATGTTATCGTAAGTGGTTTTTTGCAGAAATCAGGTGGTAAACGCATTATTCGCGTGCATCATCCGATGCAGTTAGAACTCAAGGGTCAGAACTAAACTAAAGGAAGGACGCAATGACTTTTCGCCTTAAATTAACACGCACACTTTCAATCTTTGCAATAAGCACCTCGCTGGCATTAACCGCCTGCTCTGTTAATCCTGTTTCTGGAAAAAAAGAAGTGTCTGTAATTTCTGAAGAACAAGAAATACAGATGGGTCTACAAGCGCATCAAGGTATTTTAAAAAAGCAGACACCCTATAACAATGCACGTTTACAAGCTTATGTTAATTCGCTTGGACAACAACTAGCAAGCAAAAGTCATCGCAACAATCTCCGCTACACCTTTACGGTATTAGATGATCCGAGCGTAAATGCTTTTGCCTTACCCGGTGGGTATGTTTATGTCACCACAGGGCTAATGGCGTATTTAAATTCAGAAGGTGAATTAGCAGGTGTCTTAGGACATGAAATTGGTCACATTACGGCTAAGCATGGCGTACAGCAAGCTGATGCTGGCATGGCTACTAGTGTACTTGTTGGTTTGATGACTAAAAAGGCGGGGGGAAATAGTAAGGTATTAAATCAACTAGGCTCGGCGATGCTAAGTGGCTATGGTCGCAAACATGAGCTACAGGCAGATCGTTTAGGTGCTGAATACTTAGCGAACGTAGGTTATAACCCTAAAAATATGATGGATGTCATTGGGGTATTAAAAGCACAGGAAGTGTATGCCTCTCGTCAACAAAAGCGCAGTAGTGGCTCTTATCACGGTGTGTTTTCAAGTCATCCTAGCAATGACCAGCGTTTACAAGAGGTAGTTAATGCTGCCAAAAAGATTTCATCCGCAAGCTCCCGTCCTGCTAATCGTGATGCGTATTTAAGACAAATTAATGGTCTTAAATTTAGAATTAGCAAGAATAAAATGGGTCGCATTGTGGTTGGAAATGTTAAAACAGCTGGGCTTACCTTTGAGAAACTGGCTCAAAAAAGTGTCGTGGGACCTCAGCAGTTACGTTTACTGAATGGTCGTTATCCTGAGGGAAAATTAAACCAAGGCGAATTAATTAAAATCATTAAATAATAAGCTTAGGAACGTGCACGACATAACGACCCAATCTAACCTAGGGACATTATGTCGTGCATGTTCTTTAATCATAATAAAGGCAAAAAAAAACTCATGTCAGAAACACTAAAAGAACAAGCACTCGCATATCATCAATATCCAAAAGCAGGGAAAATAGCAACCGAAATAACCAAACCAACCGAGACACAGCATGATCTGTCTCTGGCTTATACACCAGGGGTTGCAGAGCCTGTTAAGGAAATTTATAAAGACCCTGAAGCTGCCTATAAATATACCGCTAAAGGTAATTTAGTCGGAGTGATTACCGATGG
>JAGLDT010000143.1 GCA_023145485.1 Cocleimonas sp.
AAGATCCCTCAAAAGTTGACCGTTCAGCAGCGTATGCAGGTCGTTACGTGGCTAAGAACATTGTTGCTGCAGGTCTGGCAGATCGTTGCGAGATTCAGGTTTCTTATGCGATTGGTGTTGCAAAGCCTACCTCAATCTCCATTGAAACCTTTGGTACTGGCACTGTTAGCGACGAGAAAATCGAAGCCATTGTACGTGAAGTGTTTGACTTACGCCCCTATGGCATTTTGACAATGCTGGATCTCTTAAAGCCAATTTACCAACAAACCGCCGCTTATGGGCATTTTGGACGTGAAGATATCGGCTTACCTTGGGAAGTCACTGATAAAGTAGACGCATTAAAAGCAGCACTTTAGCAATCCCCATTTAAAAACATCTAATGATAATAGACTTAGCTGGATGGGTTTTGCTGGCTGGACGGGTTTTGTAAACCCGTCCACACATTTGTATTATTTAAAAATATCAGGAAAGAATCAAAAAATGAGTAATGATTATATTGTAACGGACATCGATCTCGCTGGTTGGGGACGTAAAGAGCTAAATATTGCAGAAAATGAAATGCCTGGTTTGATGGCATTACGTGCTAAATACGGTGAAGAGAAGCCATTAGCAGGTGCGCGTATTGCTGGCTCATTACATATGACAATTCAGACGGCTGTTTTGATTGAAACACTCACCGCATTAGGTGCAGAAGTACGTTGGGCATCTTGTAATATCTTCTCAACTCAAGACCATGCGGCAGCAGCGATTGCGGCGACTGGTGTACCTGTTTTCGCTACTAAAGGCGAGACATTGGATGAGTATTGGGATTACGCACATAAAATCTTTATGTGGCCTAATGGCGATACGGCTAACATGATTCTTGATGATGGTGGCGATGCGACGATGCTCATCGAGTTAGGTACAAAAGCAGAGTCTGACCTTTCTGTATTAGATGATCCAAGCAGTGAAGAAGAAGTTGCTCTTTATAACTCAATCAAAGCGATGCTAAAAGTGGAGCCAAACTGGTACTCAAACATCCGTCCAAACATCCAAGGTGTGACGGAAGAGACAACCACAGGCGTTCATCGCTTATACGAGATGGAAAAAACGGGCGAGTTAATCTACCCAGCGATCAATGTAAATGATTCGGTAACTAAGTCTAAGTTTGATAACTTATACGGTTGTCGTGAGTCGTTAGTTGATGGCATCAAGCGTGCAACCGACGTGATGATTGCAGGTAAAATTGCCGTTGTTTTAGGTTATGGTGATGTGGGTAAAGGTTGCGCTCAATCGCTACGTGGTTTAGGTGCAACGGTTTGGGTGACTGAGATTGATCCTATCTGTGCATTGCAAGCAGCGATGGAAGGTTATCGTGTGGTAACAATGGACGATGTGGCGAGTCAAGGTGATATCTTTGTAACGGCAACAGGTAACTTCCACGTTATTACTGAAGCGCATATGTTACAAATGAAGCACGAGACCATCGTGTGTAATATTGGTCATTTCGATAATGAAATCGCCGTTGCCGATATGGAAAAATACGAGTGGGAAGAAGTTAAGCCACAAGTTGACCATATCAGACTCCCTAGCGGTAATAGCATCTTATTATTGGCTCAAGGTCGTTTAGTCAACTTAGGTTGTGCAACAGGACATCCTAGCTTTGTTATGTCTAACTCGTTTACTAACCAAGTGTTAGCACAGATCGAAATTTTCAAAGATGGCGAGAAATACGAGAACAAAGTTTATATGCTACCGAAAACGCTTGATGAAGAGGTGGCTCGTTTACACCTTGAAAAAATCGGTGTAAATCTAACAGAGCTAACGGATTATCAAGCAGATTACATCAGCGTTGATAAAGCAGGTCCTTATAAGGTTGAGCATTATCGCTATTAATGGTCGTTAGGAGAAAATATTTTCTCCTCCATAACCGCAAAGGACATGAAATAGCTTGGCTATTTGATTGTGCTTTGTGGTTTTTTTATGCCTATAAAAAAGAGCTTAATATATGAGTACTCAAAAATTTAGTTTTGAGTTTTTCCCTCCCAAGACTGATAAGGGAATCGAAAACTTAAAGAATGTCAGAAATGAATTAGCCCAATTAAACCCTGCCTTTTTCTCTGTCACTTATGGCGCAGGTGGTACAACCCAAGACTGCACCCTCGATACGGTGATTAATATTCAAAAGGAATCTGGGATTGATGCTGCCCCTCATTTATCTTGCGTAGGTTCAAGTAAAGAGCAAATGCATGAAATTCTGGAAACGTATAAAAATAACGGAGTAAAACGCATCGTCGCATTACGCGGTGATATTCCCTCAGGCATGCGTGATATTGGTGATTTTCATTACGCTAATGAACTGGTGAGTTTTATTCGTGAAGAAACAGGGAGTCATTTTCATTTAGAGGTCGCAGCTTATCCCGAAAAACATCCACAGGCAGCTAGTTATAATAATGATTTAAATAACTTTATACGGAAAATAAAAGCAGGTAGTAATAGCGCTATTACTCAGTATTTTTATAATATTGATGCCTATAGCCATTTTGTTGACGACTGCGAAAAGCAAGGTATTGATGCACCCATTGTCCCAGGTATTATGCCTATCACTAATTTTACCAATCTAGCCCGTTTTTCGGATGCCTGCGGTGCAGAAATACCTCGTTGGTTACGCTCTCGGTTAGAAGGTTATGGCGATGATATGGACTCTATACAGAAATTAGGGGCAGAGTTTGTGACTGAAATGTGCGCTAAATTATTGTCCCAAGATGTACCAGGATTACATTTCTACAGCATGAACCGTGTGGAGCCGAGCATGACTATCTGGAATAATTTAGGATTATCAGCATTAAAATGAATAGAACGATATTTTTTATTTAAAGTCTAATATAATCAAGAATTATTAAAAAAAAGGTTTTGATGTGGATATACAGCTATTAACTGATTTTTTTATGTGGTGTTCTATCATAAATGGTTCAATCCTTATTCTTTGGATTACCATTTATGGTTTCGCACCTAACCTTATTTATAAAATACAAGGACGATGGTTCTCAGGTAGCGAAGAGACCTTCAGTACCATAATGTATGTGTGTCTTGGCTTTTTTAAGGTGTTCTTTGTTATTTTCAACGTGACGCCTTATCTAGCTTTATTGTTGATCGCCTAGTTTTAGTTGCAACACAGCTAGTATTCTTTTCCCATTGATCCACCTCTACTGATTGAGATTTATGGATTTGATATTTCTCCAAGGTGTCAGCATTGGTTTTATTAGCGACTTCTCTATCAATGGCTAACGATGTTCCCGAGCTGTTTTGTAGCAGTATAATAGGGGTTTTGGTCTTTGAGAGTAAACAATAAAATTCTTTGAAAGAGTTGAAAGTTTGTTGGTTTACTTTGGCAATTTCCATCTGCGAAAGTTGGTGTGTGCCGGTGTTATGTGAGGTAGGTAAAACATTGACTAATGTAATGCTGTCAATTTTGTTTTTATTTTCTGATAGCTTATACTCTTTTGCAGTGATGCAGTCTTGGCTGTATTTATTGGCTATAAAGACATACCCCCCGTAAACAAAATATCGAGGATCCTGATCAAACTCTTGTTCTAGCTCAGTAATGTCTTTTAGGGGAAGGTTAATAGTTAGGGTCTTTCCCTTTCTGACAATTTCAAGTTTTAATGTATCATTGACTTGATGCAGATCGATGTAATGCATAAAGGTGAAACGGGTATTGTCAGCACCAAAAACTCTGGCGTTGTTTTCAATTTTCTTTCCATCAATCGTTTTTATTATATCGCCTTGTTGCAATACACCTTCTGCCTCTGTATTAGCACAGACTCGGGTGATTAAAATGCCTGATTGATCTAGTGGAAGTTTATAGTATCCTTCGCGCAAGACAGGGCTTTCTAACTTTTGATAATTAATAGGGAGGTAGGGAATACCATCTGACTTTCCATCACTAATATCGTTTAAAAAGCGTTTAAGAATGCTAACAGGAATAATATATCCACCTGAATTATCCTCAGCGCCATCAAATTGCATCACTACGCCAACGACCTTATTTTCAACAATAGCAGCCCCGCCACTATTGCCATAGTTAATGGCTGCATCTACTTGAATAGCCAGATAGGCAAGACTACTATGAGCATAATTCTGGTATTCAATACGGGAAATAACGCCTTCTGTGATGCTTAATGCATCGCCTCCAATCGGATAGCCATAGACAACCACTTTTTGATGGATATTGGGTAGTTTTCCTAGTTGAAGAGGCTTTATTTTGGCAAAGAAGTTTTTATCTTCAAGGGTAATTAAAGCGAGATCAGTTTCATGTGAGATAGCGATGGTTGATGCCTTGTAACGCTTTGAATCGCCATCAAGCTGAACTTCAATAAAAGTGCTATCTTCAACAATATGTGCATTGGTAATAATACGATTACCATCAATAACGAAGCCTGTCCCTGTTCCACTGATAGTGCTTGTATTCCAAGGCTCAGATTCATCAAATGACTTTGAGGTCACGTGAATTTTTACAACAGATGAAGAAAGAGAATACTTATCATCTAATGCAAAAGCATTCTGAAATAGCGTTATGCCGAAGAGAAAAAGGATCAGTGTTAGAAAACGGGTATTGCAAAAACAGTAACTCATAAGATGAATATTATTAAAGAAAAATAGGTAATTATAAAGAGAGGGGAGGCAGGTACGGTACTATCTATTCCTATTTTTAACCAGCATTATTTACCAATTCGACTATTGAGTTTTAGCCTCTCTAGTATTGCTTGAACTGATTGACCCTAAACTCAAATAGATTAGTGAATTTATTATGTTTAATTTCCTGATCTCTTTTCTTTTTTTTATCCATTTAATGCTAACCTTGCCCTTATTAAATAATAGCTAAGTAACCTAATGACTAATAAAATATTTGCCGACCTAGACCACCAAATTGTACTTGCTACCCAAGCAGGTTTACCTCTTGAGCCTCAGCCTTATCATCGTATTGCAGAGCAGTTAGGTGTTGAAGCCTCTCTAGTTCAGTCACGTATGCAAGAAATGTTGGATGATAAACGTATTCGGCGCATTGCCGCTGTGCCTAATCATTATAAACTGGGTTATATTGCTAATGGCATGTCGGTTTGGGATGTGCCTAATGAACACATTGATCAGCTCGGTGAACAGCTAGGTGCATTGGACTATGTCAGTCATTGCTACCGTCGCCCTCGCTATTTACCTGAGTGGCCTTATAATTTATTTGCAATGGTGCATGGTACTGATCGTGATGAAGTCAGAGATAAAGTAACCCAAATCGCTTTATTACTAGGCGATGCAGATCAAGGTCATGAAATCCTATTCAGTACTAAAATATTGAAAAAAACAGGCATGCGTTTTAAGGCAAAAAAAAATTAACCCAACCGATAAACTATGCTTCAAATCACTACTTTAAGTTTAAGGTAAATTATGTTCCGCATCAGTCAATACATGAAACAAATTCATCAGCCGACCCCGCTGGCTCCAAAACGCAATCCTTCTGGTCCTGTGGTAATTTGGAATTTAATTCGTCGCTGTAATCTTACCTGCAAGCATTGCTATTCTGTTTCTGCGGATAAGCATTTTCCGAACGAATTAAGTACTGATACAGTTTTGAATGCAATGCATGATCTTAAGCAATTTGGAGTGCCTGTCTTAATTCTTTCAGGCGGTGAGCCTTTAATGCATCCTGATATTTTTGAAATATCAGCTTATGCTAAAGCATTGGGATTCTATGTTGGACTATCGACCAATGGTGTTTTAATTGATGAGGATAATATCCAGAAAATAGCCGATGCAAATTATAATTATGTGGGGATTAGTATTGATGGAATGCGTGAAACACATGATAAATTTCGTCGCAAAGAAGGTGCGTTTGATGGTGCAATGAACGGTATTCGTCTCTGCCGTGAGCAGGGGATTAAAGTTGGCTTACGCTTTACTATGACACAAGATAATTTTTCTGAACTGCCTGATTTATTACAGCTTCTAGATGATGAGGCAATTGATAAATTTTACTTTTCACATCTTAATTATGCGGGACGTGGTGATAAAAATCGTAAAGATGATGTAGTGCATCAGCGTACTCGTGAAGCGATGGATTTACTGTTTGATGCCTGTATGAAATCAGTTCAACAAGGTGGTTCAAAAGAATTTGTTACAGGTAACAATGATGCGGATGGTGTTTACCTATTACAATGGACACAAAAACATTATCCAGATCAAGTAGAGGCATTGCGAGCAAAATTAGAACAATGGGGAGGCAATAGCTCTGGGGTTAATATTGCAAATATTGACACATTAGGCAATGTTCACCCTGACACCATGTGGTGGAACTATAATCTAGGCAATATAAAAGACCGACCGTTCTCAGAAATTTGGATGGATACTAGCGACCCACTAATGGCAGGATTAAAAGCCTTTCCCCGCCCCCTTAGAGGACGCTGTGGAGCCTGTAAAGAATTCACTATCTGCGGAGGCAACACCCGCACCCGCGCATTCCAAATGACCAATGATCCTTGGTGGGAAGACCCAGGTTGTTATTTAACAGACGCAGAACTAGGGATTGATGCATCAACCATCAGTCATCAAAAACCTGAATCGATTGGCTTAAAAACACGTGAAATTCGTTTTGCGAGTTAGGGAATTTCATGTAACAAATCTACGCATTTTGTGACGATTTTTTTTCTTCTGGCTTGAGTTATCTGATGAGGAGTGCCGTTACTCTCAGCTCTCAGCAACAACTGAGATGATTTAAGCTTAAATTGGTAGCCGTATTGTTGCCTTGAGAGTTGATGTGTTAATTATATTTCAATCTTTTGTCTTAGACTTGAACCATGCCCTCAAACTCATATTCTTGTTGTCGTTGCATCCATTTCTTTTGTTGTTCCTTATCAATACCTTGTTTATTGAGTACGGTGACGGCGGTATCAAGGCCTCGTGGGAAGCTTTGTTCAAGAATGGCAGTCATTCCTAATGCGGAAAAGCGTTTTCTTTCCATTTCATTTTTAACGGAAACGAAGAGTGATAAGTTGGGATAGCGTTGTTTTACGATGGGGGCAAGTTCTTGAGCAATGAGATAATCAGTAAAGGTAATGACAATCATTTTAGCTTGCGCTAATTTAATGGTATCCATAAGGCGCAGATCGGTGGCGTCACCAAAGCCTACTAAATAACCTTTGGTACAGGCTCCTACAAAACAGTCATGATCAACTTCAATACCACGATAACTAATACCGTAATTATTGAGACCATCGGCAACCCGTTGTCCTACGTCGCCCATGCCAATAATGATGACAGAGGCATCTTTGCTTTCCTGAATATTTTGTTGTTTTTGTTCTTCTTTCCAGCTTTTATCAGCCCGATATTCTGATATTTTCTTGCCTAAAGCGACGGCTAACGGTGTGAGTACCATGCTACCTGCAACAGCACTAATTAAAATGGAGGCTTTTTCACTGCCCAAAGCGGTTTGTAGCGCGGGCATAGCAAAAATAACAAAGGCAAATTCACTGCCTTGTGCAAGTAAAATACCCATCGAAAAGGCGCTGGTTCTTGGTGTTTTTAATAGTCTGGCTGCTGCGTAGATTAGCACCATCTTAATTAGCATTAATAACACGGCAATATAAATAATTTTCCACCAATCAGTCAAAATAACATCTACATTTAATGACATGCCGACGCTAATAAAGAAAAAGCCGAGTAATAAGCCTCTGAAGGGATTGATTTCTGTTTGAATTAAATGTCGGTAGGGGGTTTCTGAAATAATCATGCCGGCTAGAAAGGCGCCTAATGTGAGTGACAAACCCAACACACCTGTTGCTGTTGCGGTGGCTAATACGATAAGCAATGCAACGGCAGTGAATATTTCATTATCTTTTAGTTTGGCGATCAACTTGAATAACGGGCCAATCAGATAACGCCCAATTAAAATAGCGGTGATAAAAGCAGCCAAAGCTTTGAGTGCAGCAAAACCAATGACACTGCTTAATGAGC
>JAGLDT010000144.1 GCA_023145485.1 Cocleimonas sp.
AGTGACAGGGCAATGTTGCTGGTTTTGATCAGAAAGGATTTGGGCAACAACCGCCGTTGATGAAAGTGCTAAGGTAGTGCCAATAATAATCGCTATATCAAGTTCTAGCCCAATCATTAATGCCAATAAAGCAAATGCTGCGGTGCAAAATATAATTTGCAAAGGGCCAAGACCCAGAATATCTTTACGCGCATCCCAAATATGCCCTAGCGAAAAATGCAGACCAATATCAAAAAGCAGAAAAACAACCCCTAGCTCGGCTAATAAATGAGTGGTGCTATCCTCCTCAATCCAGCCAAAACCATGCCCTCCAATCACCATGCCGGCAATCAAGTAGCCAACAATAGGACTCATGCGGAGAGGTCGTGTGAGAGCAATCGCTAAGACACCGACAAATAATAAAATAATAACGGGCAAAAGGGTGTGTAGTGCCTCCATGCGTGATAGCTCTCTGTCAGTAATTTAAGGGATTGGATGTTGCTTAGGAGTTTCTAAACAATAAATCTGCATAATATTGGGTAGATTTATTATTTGAAAGTTCCTTAGGAATAAAAGTTTAATTAAATTCTTGCTCCTACGGGGAGGTATTAACATGTATTTGTCGATAATATCAACATTTTTTTTGAAAAGGTCTCAATCTCTTTATTGATTTTGTTTTTAATTTTGTGCGCCATATCATCTACCCTCTTTTTTCGCTATTATTGCCAGCTTTTTATTGATTTAAGAATAGACTATGCAAAGATTTGAAATTGAGGGCGGTGTACCACTAGAAGGGGAAGTGGTTATTTCAGGTGCTAAAAATGCGGTATTGCCTTTGCAGGCAGCTGCTTTATTAGCCAATGGTGAGATGACGATTCGTAATGTTCCACGCTTAAAAGATGTGGCAACGATGGCCTCTTTATTGGAAGGTATGGGCGTAACGGTCTCAATTGATAGTGAGAATAATATTACCACCAATACCGAAACGATTGAAACACAATGTGCGCCTTATGAATTGGTTCGTACTATGCGGGCTTCGATTCTTGTACTTGGTCCTCTGTTAGCTCGTTATGGTGAGGCGGAAGTTTCTTTGCCTGGCGGGTGTGCCATTGGTAGCCGTCCTGTCAATATCCATTTAACGGGTCTAGAGGCAATGGGTGCTGATATTATTGTTGCGGATGGTTATATCAAAGCTAAAGCAAAGCGTTTACAAGGTGCAACTATTGCAATGGAAACGGTCACGGTAACAGGCACTGAAAATTTACTGATGGCGGCTGTTTTAGCAGAGGGAACCACCTACTTAGAAAATGCAGCGCGTGAGCCTGAAGTAGTTGATCTTGCCAATTGTTTAAATAAAATGGGTGCAAATATTACGGGCGCGGGAACAGATACCATTGTTGTTGAAGGGGTTGAAAGCTTGCAAGGGGTTGAATATTCCGTACTGCCTGACCGTATTGAAACGGGCACTTATTTAGCGGCTGCAGCGATTACAGGTGGTCGCCTTAAGTGTGTGAATGCTGCCCCTGAAACACTGGATGCCGTCTTGCAAAAATTTAGGGAGGCGGGAGCTAAAGTCGAAGTGGGTGATGACTGGATTGATTTAGACATGCGTGCGCGTACTTTAAAGGCAGTTGATATTGATACTGAAGCACATCCAGGCTTTCCAACCGATATGCAAGCTCAGTTTATGGCAATGAATACCGTTTCTCAGGGCATTGGTGTGGTGGTTGAAAATATTTTTGAAAATCGCATGATGCACGTCGCAGAATTAATGCGTATGGGTGCGAATATTCGTTTAGAGGGTAATAAGGCAATTGTTGCAGGTATACCTGCACTGTATGGTGCACCTGTGATGGCAACCGATTTGCGCGCATCGGCTAGTTTGGTTTTGGCGGGTTTAGCAGCGAAAGGAATGACAATAGTGGATCGTATTTATCATACTGACCGTGGTTATGAAAAAATTGAAGATAAATTAACAGCAGTGGGTGCGCGGATTAAACGAGTTTAGGAATAAATTCATTCTATTTTTAGAGATGCTCTTAATGAATAATCAAAGAACAGACGGACTTACGATTGCATTATCCAAAGGCCGTATTTTTAAAGAAACTATGCCGTTACTAAAGGCAGCGGGTATTGAGGCGATTGATGATCCTGAAACCAGTCGTAAATTAATTCTGGATACCAATCGAGACGATGTGAAATTGGTTATTATCCGTGCAACTGATGTGCCAACCTATGTACAATATGGTGCGGCAGATCTTGGTGTAACGGGTAAAGATGTTTTAATGGAGCATGGTGGCGAAGGTTTGTATGAATTGCTTGATCTCAATATTGCCCGTTGCAAACTCATGACAGCAGGTTTTGCCGATAAACCATTACCTGAGGGAAAGCTGAAAGTAGCGACAAAGTTTGTTAATTGTACGCGACGTTATTTTGCAGAGCAGGGGCGACAGATTGAAATTATTAAATTATATGGCTCAATGGAGTTAGCGCCCATTGTTGGTTTGGCCGATATTATTGTTGATGTAGTACAAACAGGAAGCACCCTAAAAGCCAATGGTTTAATCCCTTTGGAGCATATGGCAGAGATTAGCTCCCGCATGATTGTTAATAAAGCATCAATGAAAATGAAACATGAAAAATTAAAATTGTTATTGGATCAAGTGAGTAGCGCGGTTGATTCTAGACGATAAAAAAGAGAAACTATGAACAAAGATACGGATGATTTACGCATCAATAAAATAATACCCGTTATTTCGCCAGCAGAATTACAAGGTGAATTCCCAGTAACAAAAATTGCTAGTAATACAGTCTATAAGGCACGAGAGGAGGCCCATCGCATTCTTCATGGTGACGATGATCGTTTATTGGTGGTGGTCGGTCCGTGTTCAATTCATGATCCTGAAGCAGCGCTAGAGTATGCCGAGAAGTTATTAGTCTTGCGTGACGAGCTAAAAGAGCATCTACATATTATTATGCGTGTTTATTTTGAAAAACCACGCACGAGTATTGGCTGGAAAGGGTTAATTAATGATTCTGATTTACTAGGTCAGTTTAATATTAATAAGGGGCTGGGTGTAGCTCGTAAATTATTACTGGATTTATCTGACAAGGGAATGCCTGCTGCGACTGAATATCTGGATCTCATTACACCACAGTATATTGCAGATCTAGTTAGTTGGGCGGCTATTGGTGCACGGACGACAGAGAGCCAAGGGCATAGAGAGCTGTCCTCAGGCGTATCTTGTCCGATTGGTTTTAAAAATGGTACAAATGGTAATGTTGAGGTTGCTATTAATGCCATTCACGCAGCGTCACAACCGCATCATTTCTTATCAGTCACCAAAGAAGGTCGTTCTGCTATTTTTGCCACCAATGGTAATAAGGATTGTCATGTTATTTTGCGTGGTGGTAGTGATCGAGCTAATTATGATGCCGTAAGTGTAGAAAATGCGGCAGATATGTTAAGAGCGCAGCATCTACCCCCGCATTTGATGGTTGATTTTAGTCATGCTAATAGTGGTAGTGATTTCAATAATCAAGTCAAGGTTAGCAAAAATATAGCGGTTCAAATAGGCAGTGGAAGCTATGATATTTGTGGCGTGATGATTGAAAGTCACCTAGTTGAAGGTCGTCAAAATGGCGAGGGAAAGCATAAGGAAGACCTCGTTTATGGTCAAAGCATCACTGACGCTTGTATTAACTGGGATAGCACTGATAGTGTGTTAAGAGAGTTAGCGATGGCGGTTGAAGTGCGAAGAAATAAGGAATAAAAATTCTGCGTTAGTTTGGGATATTATTAAATTCTCATTCCTAAAGGTTAAAAAAATACATACTGTAGGTTGGGGAAGCTTACGCAAGTTTATTGATATAAGTTTGCACAACCTGTAGCTAAGGATAATAAGTTATGAGTGATAAAATAAAAATAGCAAGATTAAATACTCAAGACGATGGGTTTTGGCAACGTCTGGATGAAATGTTAGCATGGGATGGCGTTTCAGATAAGACGGTATTAACGACTGTTACCGATATTCTAGATGATGTTAAACAAAATGGTGATAGCGCTGTCATTAAATATACCAATCATTTTGATCAGATGGATATTTCTGCTATGTCAGCGCTTGAAGTCTCCCAACAGCGTTTGCAGTCAGCGTTGGATAGCTTGAGTAATAAACAATGTAATGCATTAGAAACGGCGGCAACTCGCGTGCGTGCTTATGCCGAACATCAAAAATTGGAATCATGGTCTTATGAAGAAGAAGATGGCACAGTATTAGGACAGCAAGTCACGCCTTTGGATCGTGTTGGACTGTATGTCCCAGGTGGAAAAGCAGCCTACCCCTCATCGGTATTAATGAATGCTATTCCTGCTAAAGTAGCGGGTGTTCCTGAGTTAATTATGGTCGTTCCAACCCCCAAAGGAGAGGTCAATGAGCTGGTTTTTGCTGCCGCGAAAATTGCAGGGGTAGATCGCGTTTTTGCGGTTGGTGGTGCTCAGGCTATTGCTGCATTAGCCTATGGAACAGAGACGATTCCTCAAGTCGATAAAGTGGTTGGTCCTGGTAATATCTATGTAGCAACGGCCAAACGTATGGTATTTGGTACCGTTGGTATTGATATGATTGCAGGCCCATCAGAGATTTTGGTTGTTTGTGATGGCGATACCGACCCTGATTGGATCGCAATGGATTTATTCTCTCAAGCAGAGCATGATGAAGACGCACAGTCTATTCTGGTATCACCTGATAAAGATTTTCTCAACAAGGTGCAACAAAGTATTGATAGTTTAATCCAAGAAATGCCCCGTGCTGATATTATCCGTCAATCATTAGAAACACGTGGGGCATTGATTCAAGCTAAAGATATGCAAAATGCAATTGATATTGCTAATTATATTGCCCCTGAGCATTTAGAACTATCAGTAGATAATGCACCTGACGTCGCAAAGCAAATTCGTCATGCAGGTGCTATTTTTATGGGACGTTATACCGCAGAAGCATTGGGTGACTATTGCGCGGGACCAAATCATGTCCTACCTACCTCGCGTACCGCCCGTTTTTCCTCTCCACTTGGTGTTTATGATTTTCAAAAACGTTCATCCCTAATTGCTTGTTCTGCCGAAGGTGCGTCAGAGCTAGGAAAAACAGCATCAATACTTGCGCATGGTGAAGGTTTAATTGCCCACGCGAGATCTGCTGAGTATCGGATTAAATAATTTGTGAATATCTATAAATCTAAGACAACCAGCCTGTCACACTGACAGGTTCTTTATTGCCACCTCGAAATAACCAAATTAAAGCACCAAGAGCCACGACTATTCCTATTGCTGATATAAGTTTCACCATCCAATAGGCATCATCATACTCACTTCCTTTCCAGAATAGATAAGAAGCTAGCAATAAATAGATGATATACGTTAGGTAATTCCAAATATGGCAATCACGCAGGAGATGCGCACTAATCAGAGAAACGCTTAGTCCAGCACACATCCAACCGAGTGCCGCACCAACCAAAACATCCATTGGCCAGTGAACCCCTAGCATAATTCGGCTTAATCCTACCAAGCTTGCAAAAAAGATAGCGAGTAAAATAAGGGTGTTGTTCTTAAAGTAAAATCCAATGCATCCCATAATAGCGAAAGCACCCGCAGTATGCCCTGAAGGAAAAGCATAGGTTGTTAATTTATCTCCAATTAGATGAAAGCTAGCAGGATCTAAAATTTCATAAGGGCGAGCCAAGGCGATTAAAAACTTCATACCACCAACAATCAAAAATGAGATTAAGGCTGCAATTAATAGGGCGCGTAGTAGGTCTAAAGATCGCCAAAATGGGATGAAAACTAAGACTAAGATAAACACTTTATCGCCAAAGGTCGTTAGTAGTATCCATATTTTATCAATAAAGATTGTACCCATATTATTAATAAGCAAAAATAAGAACGTATTAGTATCTAGTAATAAGATAATAATAGAGATGAGGAATAACCCGCCTGCAATAATGGTGGGAGATTTACTAAGCATGGGGGATCCATTTTTATTGAAATAATGTTGATAGATAAATTTAAGTCTGATGAAATATTCTTTTGATAAAGAAGATATAACAATAGAAGAAAATAAATAGATTGCAATAATAATTCTTGCATTCATTATTGTTATTCTATATAAATAATTTTCATCATATAAACTGTATAATTTATAGCTTGGTTGTACTCATGCAGATGATGTGGTTTAGAACCTGAATATTTTTCCTCATGTCAGGAGTGCTTTTAAGGGGTTGGGCACATACGTATGAATTAAATCAAAATATTTTTTTTGATGTCTTATAATATAGGATCTGTTTTAAATTTTGAAAGAGCACCTGACCAAGAAGGGTTAATTTTGGGGGAAAGTGAAGCATAGTAATATAGTTTCAGTTGATTCGGTCAGAGAGTGTCTGTAAAGAGCAAATAATGAATAGTTTTGTTGCTCATCCTGTGTTCACCAGCCTACTAGTCTTTAAATGTAACTTTTGTTGATTAGATCTATAAAAGCATACTAGGACAAGCACCGCTAGGAAGAAAGTGCAATAATCATCCTACCCAAACACTTAAAGATCATTTCATGAAACATAATATTTTTCTGGCATTTATCTTTGCTAAACAAGATTTTAAGGAACGATATATTGGTACAGGGTTAGGGCAACT
>JAGLDT010000145.1 GCA_023145485.1 Cocleimonas sp.
GAGTGTGTTGAGGACGACCATGCAGATAGTAAGAAAGCTAATGCAGGACAATACAGCGTTGGGGACAGGGTAATATGCCCTCAGCTTGTTGTTATAAATAATGAATCAACTGTGAAAGTGGTTAATCCATTGGGCGCATATATCACCGCGGAAAAAGCCGATGGCGGTAATGTCGCTGATAAGTTATCCAGTACGTTTACGATTGATAAAGATAACTATAATAAGTACAAGCTAAGATGCTTTGCATCACACTCAAAAATACCTATCGAATTACAGCAGAATAAATATTGGGATGATGAGATACGCGTCAAATCATCCGAGATAAAAGATAACTTACTCACCGTCCCACACAAACTAGCAAAAACTCCATGGGTTGTTGAGATAAACTTTGTTTTTGTTAAAGCAACGAATGGATTCCCTATTGGGGCAATAGTGCCATTGAAGTTTATTGGTGGAATACAGCCCGCTGCCAATAAAATGTCTTCCCTAAGTAGGCTAACTGGATCACCACCTACTGGGCTATGGACAACAAGCGCAGATGCAACTAATGTTTACCTAGGATGCTCTAGCGATAATATAAATATATGCTCAATAGATGGCAAGTCAACGCCGTTTAATATATGGAAGTCAGATAGTGTTGAAATAGATGTTTGTGTAAGGCAGACCTATGACAATCCATACGATGTTACTTTCACTCAAATTGCATTGCCTGAAAAAGAATCGTTTGATAGCGAGGTCGTCCCTATTGATAAAACAAGAGGTCTACCTATCGACTTTGATATGGTACTTATGAATAACAAGAAAGGCGGAGCAACTCCCTATGCTAGTGGTGAGATGATATTTATTAATCAATCAGGTGGAAGTTTCACAGGCTATGATAATATTAGCCAGTTTCAGTACTTCAACCCAGCAGATAATAAAATAAAGTTACGTATATCACCCAGTGCTAAACCTACATGGAATTTCTTTAACCGTGGGGACAAGAAAACATTTAATGTATTTGATGATAATAAGTCCAAAGATACAGAGTGGACGTATGTTATGAGGTGGCAGTATGAACACAGTACTCGACCTTGCGACCATGACACGGGATGGATGCGCGCTGGTAACGGTAACTTTAGCGAAACGACACTCTCACTATTTTCAGACACATTGGGGTTAACCAATGATGCTGGGCTTGCTAAAAAGGTCGATATATATTTCAGACCCAATACTACATTCAGTAGTACAGATGTTAGTCTACTAGGATTCTGGGGGGCTGCTTCTATGAAAGGGGGAGGGATATGCTACAACAGAAAGGCGACTGAAAAGACAAAGAACAACTTCACCATCTCATACAATAAAGATAATCTGATTATTAATCATCACAATTCAAATGAAATGATGGT
>JAGLDT010000146.1 GCA_023145485.1 Cocleimonas sp.
CAAATAGAAGCCACAGAGAGGGTAAAATTTATAAAATATAATTCGCAGGACTAGCCTAAGCTAATTCAAAGATTATATTTATAGAAAGATTGCCCTCTCTGTGGTTTCCCTACGGGCTAGATGAGGTTTCCCATAGGGCTGCGTTATGGGGCTTGGGAAGGGAGTGACCATTACCTGCATCTCAAGCCTTGCCTATGAAAAACCTCATCAAGCTATTTGTGTGTTTATTTTCTTGGAGTAGCCTTATAACTCCCTAAGGACTGAGGATTCAATATATTTATTAGTTTCCCCCGTGATTTAATGCCTAAAATGACGCATTTTAGTAAACACCATCGCCATACCTGCTTTATTAGCAGCTTCAATTACCTCATCATCACGAATTGATCCACCAGGTTGAATAACGGCAATAATACCTGCCTCTGCGGCAGCTTCAATACCATCTTTAAACGGGAAGAAGGCATCGGATGCCATGACAGAACCTGGGACTTTTAGGTCCGCATGTTCTGCTTTAATCCCTGCAATACGAGCAGAGTTAATACGGCTCATTTGCCCTGCCCCGACACCAATGGTCATTTGATTTTTCGCATAAACAATAGCATTGGATTTCACAAATTTAGAGATTTTCCATGCAAATAATAAATCCTGCATTTCTTCTTCACTTGGTGCGCGTTCGGTGACAACCGTTAGTTCGTTATAAAGTGCTAAATCGGCCTCTTGAACCAATAAGCCTCCATTAACACGTTTATAATCTAAACGAGACTGCGCTGTGCCAAACTCCCCACATTCCAGTAAACGTACATTTTTCTTGCTTTGAATCACTGCAATGGCATCTTCAGTCACGCTAGGCGCAATGATCACTTCGACAAACTGACGATCAACAATTTTCTGTGCTGTTTCTGCATCCAAAGACTGGTTAAAGGCGATAATGCCACCAAAAGCAGACTCAGGATCCGTTGAAAAGGCACGATCATAAGCTTCTAAAATATTAGAACCCGTTGCCACACCACAGGGATTCGCATGTTTAACAATCACACAAGCAGGCGCATCATCAAACTGCTTTACACATTCCAGTGCTGCATCAGTATCGCCAATATTATTATAAGAAAGCTCTTTTCCTTGTAGTTGTTTAGCCGTTGCAATACAAGTTTCGCTTTGATCTTCAGCAACATAAAAAGCGGCTGATTGATGCGGGTTTTCACCATAACGCATAGTTTGTGCTTTTCGGTATTGCACATTAAAGGTGGTCGCAAAGCCTTCTGGCTTATTGTTTTCAACAATTTTACCCAGATAGTTCGCAATCATGCCGTCGTATTTTGCGGTATGTTCAAATGCTTTAGTTGCCAATTTAAAACGTACTGCTTGACTAATTGCACCTTTATTACTCTCAAGCTCATTAGCAATCATGTCATAGTCAGAAGGATCAACGACAATAGCCACATGTGCGTGGTTTTTAGCACTCGCACGTACCATCGTTGGACCACCAATATCGATATTCTCGATTGCATCTTCAAAAGTGCAATCATCCTTCGCAACGGTCGCCTCAAAGGGGTAAAGATTGACAACCACAAGGTCAATCGGTGGAATATCATGCTGTTCCATCACCGCATCATCTGTACCACGACGCGCTAAAATACCACCATGAATCTTAGGATGTAAGGTCTTAACTCGACCATCCATCATCTCGGGAAAGCCCGTGTAGTCAGAAACCTCAACCACAGGTACACTAGACTCAGCTAGCATTTTAGCAGTACCACCTGTCGATAATATTTCAACACCTTGCGCTTGTAGTTTTTGAGCGAATTCTAATAACCCCGTTTTATCAGAAACACTCAATAAAGCGCGAGTGACAGGGCGATTGCTAGATTGGGACATAATGAGTTCTCTCTCGGTTTTAATGGCGGCAGAGTATCTCATAGCTTTGTCGCTATTTCCCAATAAAAGTTAAGTGACCATAATAATTCAAAGAATAAATTTAATGGCTAATAATAAAATATCAATAAAATCACTCATCATAATCACACTCCTTATTCTCCCGATCACTGCATATGCAGATATTGAAAAAGAGGCTATCTCTGGGGTGCAACGTTTAAAAGATACCGTTGATAAAGCATGGGATGAAAATATAACAACACTAACAAATGTAGTTGGTGAAAAATGGGCATCATTAATGATGAGTACTGCTGTAGACTCTGAGGTACTTGAGAAGGCACTAAAGGAAACATGGAGTAAGGCATTAGAAGGAAGCATGCTAGGGGAGGAGTTGAGTCATGCAAGCTCTACGATTAGTCGCTTTATAACCGATGAAGTTAACGACACTAAACAAACGGCTTCTGATAGTAAAACGTTAATCAATGAGGGAAAGTTAGTTGATGGGCTTTGGTATTTAAGTTCAAATCTCATCAAAAACACCGATGATAATTTGGGAAAGGTGGTTCAAGAAAGTGAGCTGATGAATACTGTCGGGAAAATAACTGCAACCGCTTATGGTGGGCCACAAGGCGCTGCTGCTTATGCGTCATGGTATGCCTATAAAGAAACTAATGACCCTGAAATGGCTTTAAAAGTGGGTATTATGTCAGGCACAAATAACGCTGCTTTCAGCGGTATTGATGAAGACTCTATTACTCAATTGCTTAAAAACAATATCATTACAGGTGTTATGGCAGGGTTAAGTGTTGCAATTAGCGGGGGCAATGAGGACACCATTAAAAATACTTTTCTGAAGACGACAGCAACAGGTTTAGTTCAGGGTTTACCGATAATAAATCCTACTAGTCTAGAAAAAAACAATCAGGAAGATAAAGCGTTATCGCAAGCCCCTATAGTGAAATTCTAGCTTAAAAATAAAGAAACACCTGAAAATTATATTTTTTTAGCTTCATTAATTTGAAAATGCCGTTGTCCACTACCATACTCTGATGTGTTCACAAAAAATTACTTAAAAAAGAGAAATCGTGACCCAACAAACTTGGCAACATTATATCGATAACGAAAAACAAAGTTCTGATGATTTATTTATTACAGAGGATGGAAAAACCTTTGCAGGTAGACATCTGATCATCGATTTATGGGGCTGTCAACAACTGGATCATTTGTCTTTTATTGAGCGAACCTTGTGCGATGCTGCCAAGGTAGCTGGCGCTACTCTGCTTCATATTCATTTACATCATTTTACGCCTAATGGCGGTGTATCAGGTGTTGCAGTGCTAGCCGAGTCCCATATTAGCATTCATACTTGGCCAGAACGCGGTTATGCGGCGCTGGATATTTTTATGTGTGGCAATACTCAGCCCAAAAAAGCAGTTGAACTGCTTAAACAAAAATTTCAACCTCAAAGGATTGAAATTAGCACCCATTTACGGGGCATTATTAAGGAATAAACAGAAAGCAATGAAAAATTTACGTGAAATGCAAGAAAGCGATATTGATAAAATCGTTGCCATTATAGACTCCCATGATGAAGATGATGCAGAAGAGGCAGAAGCAGGTTATCGTCAAATGGGGGGCACTTATGATAATTATGTTTATGAAGTCAACGGTGAAGCGATTGGGGTTACGGGCTTTGCAATCCCGCCTGCCTGTGAACACACCTACTGGTTGTCATGGACTTATATTGATGATGAACAGACCAATAAAGGGCATGGACGAAAAATGCTGAATGAGCTAATCGCTCATATAAAGGACGTAGGTGGTAGAAAGCTGTTTGTTAAAGTGAGTGATTATGTTGACCCTGAAGATGGTGCTATCTATGCTGCTGCACTTCATCTTTATAAATCACTTGGTTTTGAAGTAGAACTGAGCCATAAGCACTTTTATGATCAGGGTGAAACGCAAATTATACTAGGTCTTCGTCTTAAAGATAAAGAGGATCTTATTATCGAAGAGGATGAGTGCAATATTCAGTTTGATGGCGTCTTTGAAATTGCAGAAACTGACGACGCCTATAGCTTTAGCTGGCATGATGAAGGCGAATATCCGTTAGAAGCCGAGGATGTGAAAGTGGGCATCAACGCTGTTCGTAACGATGGTGCGCGGGCAATATTCCTTTCATTCCCTAGTAACATGATCAATATTAAAGATCCTTTGCTACAATCTGGATTTTCTAATGCAGGAAAGCTAAAAGATTATTACGATGATGGAATTGATGAAAATCATTACTCCCTTTATCGATAGAAAATTAAATAATTATTAAACACGGAGAATTAACTATGAAATCAGTAAGACAACTTCTCATCGCCTCTAGCCTAAGCGTTTTATTATTTGCCGCATGCAGTGGTGATGATGGTACTAGTGAGCCTAAAGCGCCAGCTCCGAAAGCTAATCTAGAGAAAATTCTAGAAATTACCGCAACTGAGCTTAAAAAATTCGAAGAAAAGCATAAAGATACAACTAAAGAAAAAGCAATGGGGGATTTTTCGCTTTCACTGGCAGACACCTTGAATACAGCAGAACCTAAGGTTTATCCAAAGACATTGGGCGTTGTTGCAGAAAGCGATGGTTCCTTCACGGGCTTTGAAGATAAAAACGTCAATAAATTAAAAGATGATGGCGAAAAGACAGCGTTTAAAATTGAAATCGATGGTGACAAGCAAAAACTCATCGCTTCAAATAGCGAGCGTTCAGCAGAAAGCGGTATTGGTGGTTTAATGATGGGCATGGCAGGCGGTATGATGATGGGAATGCTACTTGGCAGTATTATGAACCGTCAAAGTGCAACAGGCACAAGACCAGGTGCTAATACCCCTCCAAGAAGAGGTGCAGGCGCTTCATCTCGTGCGGGATCTAATGCACCTAGTGCAAGATCACGTTCAGGTTCAGGTAGTTTTTCTTCAGGAAAATAGTTCTATCGTTTTTCAGCTATCAATTTAGGCTGAGGCAAGAGCTTAATCAAATTGTAGGTTGAATTAGCTTATCGAACTTTGTGAGATAACGTAACCCAACAATTAAGCTCAAAAAGCTGGACTGTGTCGGGTTGCGTTTTTTGCAAACAAAAAATCTAACCCGATCTACAATATGCCCGTCGAAAAATTTAAAATAAAAATTCTTAGACTTAAATAGTAGCGAGCAAACACTCAATATTTTTCTGTGTCCTCTATGGCGCAATCCAATATTTCAAATAATAAGGGCAAGCCCCATCAAAACTAATTACAGTCAACTCAGCAGTAAACAAACGGGCATTTTGCTCATCTCAATTCTCATTGTCGCCTTATGTGGTATTGCTTATCAATTAATTATCAGTACTGTTTCAAGCTATCTACTCGGCAATAGTGTTTATCAGTTCTCCCTCACCATTGGCTTTTTTATGTTTGCGATGGGTGTCGGTTCGTATCTCTCTAAACTGCTCAATGATGACCATATACAAAATTTTATTAGTGTAGAAATTGCCATCTCACTCATTGGCGGCATCTCTAGTTTGCTCTTATTTATAGCGTTTCCAATGGTAAGAGCCTTGTACGATGTCACTATGTACGGCTTGATCTTAATGATTGGCACCTTGGTTGGCATGGAAATCCCAATTTTAACCGCTGTATTAGCACAAAAACACAGCGCCCGTGACTCCATTGCTAACGTTATGTCACTGGATTATCTTGGCGCATTAATAGGTGCTGTTGCCTTTCCACTCTTTTTATTACCACAACTAGGCTTAGT
>JAGLDT010000147.1 GCA_023145485.1 Cocleimonas sp.
AGAGATTGGTTAATCGCGCTGATTTTGTCTTCAATTTGGCGACGTTCTTTTTCCAACTGGCTTTGGAACATGACCACGCCTTGAATGGTTTGCTCATTCAGCATTTTCTTAAAGGTAGATTCATGCCGAGGCAGATCTTCCGATTGCAATAATTCCAGCATTTGTGCGTATTCATGCCCTGCTTCTATGCGCGCATCGACCTCGGAAGTTTCGGCGGGGTAGTTGCGTTTATAATCCTGCATTTGCTGAATAATGCGCTGGGTAATGGTGTTGAGTGTTTTCGTATCATTACCCACACGAATACTCATAGCCTCACGCATTTCACGCTGATTCTTATCCAGATTACGCAGATTAAAAACAGTATTGCCAAGTTCTTTCTCACGCCATTGCTGTAATAACCCCTCATGCTGTTGCATGTTGGCATCCTTTACTTCATTCGCAAGAGTTTTGGCAGATTGTAGATCTAGCTGCGCATTTTGTAATTTAGCGTTGAGGTTGCCTTGTTCGGTAAAGCCTTTTTTCTCCTTTTGCTCCTGCTGTTTTCGCTCATCAATCGCCTGTTTTAATAACATTTGCAGTTTTTGTAAGACATCAGAGCTACTTTCTATTTCTTTTTGTTCTTGTTGTAATTGTTCAATAGTAAGGGTGGGACTTCGCCAATCAATCTCAGCAAATTGGCCGATTTTTTGTAGATCGTGTAGCGCATTGGTTTTATTGCGGAGCATTTTTTGTTTTAACTCCACGGCTGCAATTTGTTGGGAAAATTGCTGAATCTGTTGTTCAAATTTCTGTGCCTGTTGCTCTAGTACCTTGAGTTTTTCCAGATTACTCCAACCTAAAATATAACGACTGCGATCATGGATAGTATAGCGATCATCCTTTTCATGGCGTTGTCGGCCTGCTTTGATTTGACCATTTTTAGTCATTGCATAGGGATGACGACGAAAATCATCCATATCATTCGCGCAGTAATAGTTAAATCGATTGGCTAACGAGTTTTCTAGCCAATCATAAAACTCACTATCAGGTTTTATACGAATTTTTTCTGCCAATGAATTCGCTTCTAAGGTGACGGCTTTATGACTCTGCGTATCATCAATACGAAAATACACTAAGCGCCCTTTTAAATGTGTTTGTTCTACATATTGACTGACACGATCATAAAGACGCTCAGGGACAAGCAAGCTCAAGCCATAATTATGCAGGACGCGCTCAATAGCACCTTCCCATTGCGCCTGCTGTTCATCCACCTGCAATAATTCACCAATAAAAGGCAAATCTTCTTCAGCAAGATTGAGGGTATCCAACAAGCCTTGACGAATCGATAAATTGCGTAGCGGAATATTAGATTTACGCTGCTTGAGCGAGTTAATTTCTTGCTGTAATTGATCATTCTCTTTGCGTCGCAGACTAAGCTGAATTGCATTTTGATCACGCTGTTGTTGAAGCGATTCCTCTTTTTCTTCTACCTCAGCCTCTAAACTTTCCAGTTGCTGTTGATTTTGGTAAAACTGTTGTTCATCCAATTGATTGGATAATCCCAATGGCTGACAGGCTTTATCATAATCCGCATATTGACGTTTACACCGATTAACTTCCCGTTGAAATTGCTGAATTTCACGTTCAATTTCACGCAATCTGCGCCCGCCTTGATCTTCAATATTCAGGCGTAAATCACTTTCTTTATTGCGCAGGCTTTCAATACTCGCGCTGATTTTTTCTAGTTGATGTACCAGCTTTTGGCTTTGTTGTGCTAGTTTTTCAATTTGCGTGTGTAACAGTTCTGTTTGAAAGCGTGCAAACCAACTTCCCAAGGCACCGCGCGCATTGCGTAACGCGTCGATACTAATTTGTAATTGCTCAAACTTGCCAAGCCCTGCGGTTAATGGCGTAAGTTGCTCAATTTGCTGACGTGCTTTTAACACCGCCTCATGTAGACGGTTAAGATTATCAAAACCACGCAAAAGATTATCCAGTTGAGACTCTACATCGGTCTTTTCCAGCATATGCAAGCGCACAAACTCGGTTAAATTTCCTACCGATTTCATTGAGACCGTTTGATAAAATAAATCCAATGCTTGTTCAGATTGAATTCCAAATTGACGGCGAAAAATAGTAGAATATTCCCTAAAGGTAGTACTGAGTTGTACCGTAGCTCTGGCTCGTAGCCGTTTTTTAAGCGTATTAATATCCGCAAAATTACTAAAATGCTGTTTGATGCTTAATGGTTTTTCTGCTGTCAGATAAAAACGCTCAGGATTATGGTTTCCCTCTTTCAGCCAAAACACCTGCGCTAAAGTCATGCCCTGTTTAATATCAGGATTATAAAACCATGCCAGCAATACCGTATAATCGGTTTCATCGCGTAGAGTCACCGCCTTAGAAGTCTGGGTCAACTCGCTTTTCTCACTTTTATACGCACCACGCACATACGAATTAAGATTACGCTCTTTAGACTCTGCCCCTGCTGCTTTATTAAACGTGATTTTTTGCGAAGGAACCAGCAAAGTCGTCATCGCATCAACCACCGTGGATTTGCCTGAGCCAATATCACCCGTTAAAAGTGAATTATTACCCTCAGGATTAATCTGCCACACACTTTCATGGAAGGTTCCCCAGTTATACAGCTCCATACGGTGTAAACGAAATCCTGTAGGAACTTGAGGGGTGAGAGCTAGTTGGGGTTGTTTTGTCATTGTTTTTAAATTAGTTATCGTATTTTAGAATTGGTTTTCTGGTTA
>JAGLDT010000148.1 GCA_023145485.1 Cocleimonas sp.
TCAGCGCGGAGAGACAGCGGGCAAACACGGCTTCGCCAATCAGCGTGAGCGGTTGGCCCTGGTCCAGGGCTTCAACGGCTGTCCATTTGCCGGTGCCTTTTTGTCCGGCTGTATCGAGGATTTTTTCGAGCAAAGGCTCACCATCTGAATCATTCACACCCATAATATCAGCGGTAATCTCAATCAAATAAGAGCTTAAAACACCCTTATTCCACTGACCAAAAACCCACTGCATCTGCCCATAATCCATCCCTAAGCCTTCGTGCATAAATTGATAGGCTTCTGCAATTAATTGCATATCACCATACTCAATGCCATTATGTACCATTTTCACATAATGCCCCGCACCGCCCTCGCCAATCCACTGACAACAAGGCTCACCATCTACCTTGGCAGAAATAGCTTGTAGAATATTCTTCACCTGTGGCCAAGCTTCAGAATTTCCTCCTGGCATAATCGCAGGACCATTACGTGCCCCCTCCTCACCACCTGAAATACCCACGCCAAGAAATAAAATTCCTTTCTCTTTTAGTGACGCTGTGCGACGAACCGTATCAGGATAATGTGAATTTCCACCATCAATAATAATATCGCCTTCATCCAATAAGGGCAGTAATGCCTCAATCGTGGAATCAACAGGATCACCCGCAGTAATCATTAATAATATTTGGCGTGGTTTTGTTAAAGAGGAAACTAATTCTTGATGAGAATAACAAGGAATAACGGGCTGATCTTGCGCCTCTCCTGCTACGAATGTATCTGTATTATTTTGCTCACGGTTGTATACCGCTAAACTTGCGCCGTGATCAAGAAGATTAAGTGCAAGATTCTGACCCATTACGCCTAAGCCAATGAGTCCCATGGATGCTTGTTGCATTGTTTTATAACCTTTTATTTTTATACCATTCTGTTACAGAAAACCATTATTACCCCCGCGATATAACGAAATAAATAATTGATAATTAATATTTGTATCATCAATTATTTAGCTTTCGAACAATTACTGCTTGTAATTTAAAAGTTCACTGTATGAGTCTATAGATGACATTGTTATGAATAATGTATCAGCCAAGAAGTAATGCTGATCCCCGAACTATAGTAGAAGAATAATTTTAGACTTTAAATTTATATTGATTGATTGATCCTATCCCCTAAGATACAAAGGCTAAGTATCTAAAAAACAAAGCCTTTATACAACCATATATTTTATAGGTTAAATTATAAGCAGGTCAAGAATTTTATAAATAATCAGACAAACTGTTATTCACCCCAAACCTCAATCAAACTATCACTTACAATGCAATCACGTCCTTTACTTTTGCCTTGATAGAGATAGCCATCAGCCCGTTTTATGGTTTCTTGGCATTCTTCTGTCATACGATATTCCGTAATACCATAGGTAAGTGAGACATTAAACCGCTCCCCCTCCCATTCAAACGCATATTCATGGATACGTTTCATAATTTTTTTTACCACAATGCGAGCTTCGGTGGTGTTTGTTTTAGGTAGTAGTAAGAGATATTCCTCTCCTCCCCAACGTGCTGCAACATCTATTTTTCGAGTACTTCGATTGATTATTTTAGCAACCATTTCAATCACATAGTCCCCACAACTATGCCCAAAACTATCGTTAATGGTCTTGAAGAAATCAATATCTGCCATCACTAGCGAGAAAGGGTTATAATCCTGTTGATAATTTAGTGTTTCTTGTTTTAATAACTGCTGGATATAACGCCGATTAGCCAGTTTTGTTAAGGGGTCTGTTCTTGATAATTTGGCATATTGAAGGGCTTCATTTTTAGCTTTATCAACATTATTAAACAAAACAATAACAACTCCTTTACCAATAGTACTTTTTAACTCGGTGCGTATATCAAACCAACGGTATTGTTGATCTTTACATAAAACTTTTGAACACAACTGTATAATCGATGTCTTACGACTAGTCAGTTGTGACATTCTATTAAGCCACGACATCATAACCTCATGCCGATAGTTAATGTCAGGGTATGCTCGCGAAATAAAACTCAAATGATCGGGTATATCAGTTACTTTATAGCCAATTGTGTTAATAAATGCCTTATTAACAAATAATATTTTTGCCCGTTTATTACATTTGTCTTCTTGGCCAATTAAGGCAGGTGTTGGTAAAAAATCTAAATACTGAAAAAACAAGGCTTCTTCATTTTTAATTGTTATCATTCGCGTATCCCCACTGTCCAGCTTATTTTCCTATCCATTTGAAACCCAAAATATTCAAAAATAGGAGTTGCCATGCACAAATTATATTTATCCCAATAACTAAACGATTAAGGATATACGTTGACACGGTTATTTATTAACCAGCATAACAAATTCAATCATCTAACGTCTAATTTATCCCATGGTAAGTTTGTAAAGAAAACCAAGATAAGCAAGACGAACGCCCTTTTAGATGGTTATAATTCCGAACCACATTTTCCGCAAAATACATTAAAATATGAGTAAAAACAAGACAATATTTGACCCCGCTACCTTTTCAGAACTAACCACTATAGAAAGTTCTTTTTTAAAAATACTCGCTATTATGTATATTCCTGTGGCAGCAACGCCCTTGGCTATCTGTGCGCATCGAATTGGTATTGATGACCCAGATACAGGGCTTAGTTTCAATATGAATTCTATCCGACCCCACTTGAAAAAAATGGTCGATTTAGGCTGGTTGCAACTTGAAAGTAATCGCTACTATTGCCATCAAGATTTACTAGACCCTTTGTTGCAATACACCATTGAGAATAAGGATTTTAAGACCATAGCAGAACAAGTGATTGAAGCATTTCCGCCGCGTGAAGATACGGGTATTCTTTCTTGGTCAAGCATCGATCATGGTATCGCTCATGCACGGCTTCATATGTATTTGGGTGATAATGACAAGCTTGAAGAAGTCTTAAATAGCTTGCATGCCCGCTATGCCTATTCTGAACCTGAATCTATTATTAATACTATTGGTTTTTTTCAAGGCATGTTTGGCGTGCCTGCTAATACTGAATTATTGGCATTGCTTGATAGCAAAACATTCCTTTTAGTCTGCAAGGAATTAACCTATGCAGGGTTATCAGAATTAGACAATATCAGTGATTTATGGGCATTGATGAGCGAACGCATAAATTCAAACCCTACTGAAGTCTTTGATACAGGTGGCAATGGTGATGTACGTGAGTTTTACAGTATTCTCAGTGGACAAAAAGATATTTTTAGTGCTATTCCAAAGAATGATAGTGTCGAAAAAGTGTATTGGATTATTGCTGATAGTGTTAGGCAATTGATTGATAACGAATCCTCTCAAGCTGACGATAAAAAAACCAATGCGGAAAATTGTATTTTTCAGTATGAAAAAGGCATTCATTTACACTGTCAACTCAATGACTTAAAGGAACAAACGGTTATTCTTGATAGCGATTTAGAAAAGTTTTACCTGCTTGCATTAATTTCAAAAGGAGATACTGACAGTCTTATCAAAGCCGATCTATTTCTCAAAAAAGTAGACGCTGATATCGATTACTCTTTATTTTCAGCTTACAACCAAGCATTAACATCTGGGCTGTTTCATTTCACCATTGAACCCGTTTACTTGCATGAAAATACCTTTACTTCATTGCTTTATGCCATCATCACCTTCTGGCTAAACCAATCATTATCAGATGATGCTTTAGAAACTATCCAAAACCAATACCAACGTACCAAAGAAAATGGTTATACATGGTTAGCTGCAGAATATGCAACTGCATTAGCCTATCTTTCTAATGATCTACTGCAACGCGATGAATATCAAGAGCTTGCAAAGCAACAACATAAAAGCCTTGGCACAAAAACACTGTTTGATTTAGTCACGCCACAAGCAGAATGGGAACGTGCACTAAACGCCTTAAACCGTCTTGGTGCAGCACCGACTGCGGCTAAAGACAAAGGTGAAGAACGTATTGTCTGGATTCTTGATCAAGACCGTCATAATGAGTATTTCATCACACCCAAGATACAAAAAAAATCCCCTAAAGGTGCGTGGACAAAAGGCAGAAATATTGCCTTAAAGCGCCTGTTAAAAGAACGCCAAGAATTTCCCCAGCTTTCCTCTCAAGATAGAAAACTCTGCGACTGCATCCTTGAGCAACAAAATTACGATAGCTATTACTCTGATATACCCCAGTTTTATATGGATATGAATACCGCATGGTTGGCAATGGTGGATCATCCTGCTATTTATTGGAATCACGCACGCGGTGCAACACTGGAAATCACTAAAAGTGAGTTTGAATTGGTTGTTAGCGAGGAGGGAAATCAGTTACGTATTAGTTTTTACCCCCCATTTAATAAAGAAAAGAACAAAAGTGATAATGACTCACGTTACTTAATTCATAAAGAGACACCGACTCGCCTTTGTCTCTATCAGAAAAATGAACAAATTTACCGTTTGAGTGAGATTTTATCGGATGGTTTAGTTATTCCGCGCGAAGCTGAGAAAAACCTACGTGAAACACTCACTACATTAGCACCAATGGTAAAAATTCAGTCCGACTTAGAAGGCGTTAGTGAAGCCGAAGAAGTCCCCGCTGATTCAACCCTTCACGCTAACTTATTACCCTATGCAGAAGGTCTGCGCGCTACATTGCGAATTAAAGCCTTTGGAGAATTCGGACCACTTTATCCACCAGGGCAAGGACGCGCGAAATTATTAGCAGAACATAATGGTATCACCTATAAAACCCATCGTGATTTAGAGTTAGAACAACAAAAACTGGATAATTTAATTCTGCACAGTGATGTTCTCGGTGAAATAGGTGAATATGAAGATGAGTATTTGCTCGAAGATGCACAAGACTGTTTAGAATTGCTAGAACAACTTCGTGAACAGGGTGATAACGTCATTATTGCATGGCCAGAAGGTGAGGTCATGCGCGTTAGCTCACGCTTTGATGGTAGCAATATGCGTTTAAGCATTAATAAAAGTGGCGACTGGTTTCAACTCGATGGACAGATCGAAACCGATAAAGGCTTAGTTATATCACTACGCAAATTGCTTGAGTTATCTGAAAAATCAACAGGGCGTTTTATTGAGCTAGGTGATGGTGAATATGTCTCACTCACTAATCAATTTCGTAAAAAGCTCAATGCCGTACAAAAATACTCAGAAGTAAGTGGTGATGGCACACGTATTAATGGTCTAGCAGCTTATGCACTGGATGATTTTTTTGAAGACATTGGCACATTAACCGTTGATGATG
>JAGLDT010000149.1 GCA_023145485.1 Cocleimonas sp.
TGACCTTCATTCAAGGTGCACACAGATCAGAATCATGAAAATCATAAATGTTTGATTATTTCAGAAACTATTCAAACAATGCCCATCACGTTTGCTGTGGACACAGTCCGCCTAAAGCTCTGTATGACCATTTCCAGTCCGATGACCTTGATCTTCATTCAAGGTCACACGAGCGTCTCAAATTTGACAACTTTAAAACTCGCAATATATCGGACAATGGTTAAGCTGTCACATTCAAACGTGGCATGAAGGTAACCTATGCATGGCCTTGAACTTGACCTTGACTTTGAAAACGTTTGTAGGGCTTGACCCTCTTGTTTCTTCTTTCTGTTCTCCACCTTAAGGGGATTTGCGGTGTTGGAACTTCTGATGAGAAAAAATCTTTTATTTTTTTAATAATACCAAGCACTGCACTAAGGAAACCATGCAAAGACAACGGGGGTCATCGTGGTCGTTTTTTAATTATCTTTTGTATCGCCCGTTGAAAATTAATCGCAGTTGAAAAGCTTCCTTACTCGAAAAGATCGAGTTTGGACATTTCCAAACTCGATCTTTGGGAGGGAGGAAAATGTTAACTGCCATCTTCAACAGTGAGACTCAGCTGAGAGTTTACTCCTTTTCGTATTTTATATCTGTTTGTCCGTTTGTCGCTTGTCAAAGGCAACGTATGCCGAAAATTCCAACATTGTTTCGTCTTGTCGACATCAAAAAGTGTTTATTTTTAACCTTTTGTGTGTTTTGAGTTGTTTTCTATTCATTCATCTCTGTTAAAATTATTTTAAAAAAGGATTTAAAAGCATTCATTTTTAACCTCTTGTGTGTTTTGATTTATAAATCAAAAATGAGAAAAACTCTTTTCAGTGTAAATCTACCTCAAGGTACAAATCTACTTATTTAGCACAGTCCCATGAATCCTCTGATGCTGCTATCAAATTTGGAAGTTCTGTCAGATATTATACTTGTGTCCTATATAATAACTGTTTAGCTTTATAATCACACTGCTGATATGAGTAAGGGCACATAGCTGTGAGTGTTAACTTGTATGCATACTTTGTTGGTATAAAGTAAATTCTATAATACTGTAAATTGTAATGTGATCTGGTTTGGCCTAGCGATTGGCTGATGGACTGGATCCTGGAGTACAAATGTATAGCCTTGCATGACATGCCTTACCTAAGCTAGGGCTTTTTGGAGTTTTGCCGGCTAAGTTCTGCCTTCCCTGTTTTCTGCCTTCCCGGTTTAATCTTCTTCATTTTCGCCGAAACCGCTGTACACAAAGACTGTGAAATGCTTTAATTGTGAAAAGACTATGACTTGTGATGGGATGAATTGTGTTTCGCCCTAATACTAATACAGTAATAGATGGATAGATAATTGTTTTTTAATGCCCAGTCAACCCCAAAGGTCATATCAGGGTGATTTTCGAATCGCCCCAGTGATATAACCAAAACAGTTGACTGGGCATTACAAGCAAACTACCTACCTACTTAACTACCCACCCACCTCAGTACCTATTGTGACTTTATGAAACAGCAACATGACTCACACAGCTCGCTATTGGCGAGTATTGCCGTAACAGTAATTACTGAAACAGTAATGATTTAGACGTGGGATGTATGCATAGCTCAGTGGTTAGAGCGTCTGAATTCTAATACGAGGACCCTGTGTTCGATCCCCTGGCAGGGCAGGGTTAG
>JAGLDT010000015.1 GCA_023145485.1 Cocleimonas sp.
TTTGCGAAAGGAGGGTGGGGCGCAACTCCTCTGGATGAAAAGCATCGACCCAATCGTGAGTGGATTAAGAAATTCTCAACAGTTTCCAATGTTACCGCAAATGGCTCTATTGCTGATGCGATAAAGTCTTGTGACAGCGTTGTAGGGGAGGGTAAGCACTGTGTTGTTGAAGTAACAAACACAGCCAGTTTAGGCGAGCCTTTAGAAATTTTTCGCTCAAAAACAAAACTGGTTGGTGTTGATCATATCATGCCGCTAACAATGCCTGAAAACGATACGTTTATTTATATTGGCGAAAATACCAAAGAAGTTATTATTGAAAACTTAAATTTGCAAGGTCATGAGGCGGGAAACAAGGAGATATTTGGACTCTTTGTTGAAGGAAAAAATATCCGAAATATATTGATTCGTAATAATAAAATACATGGATTTGATAGTGATGTCGACGCACATGGAATAGCCGTTTATGGTTCAGGAAAAAATAAAAAACAAGCGATTCGTAATATTATTATTGAGGGCAATAAAGTGTCTGATATGCGTACAGGTTCAAGCGAAAGCATTGTCGTTAACGGCAATGTTATGCGTTGGGAAATAACAAACAATACAATCGAAAATATCAATAATATTGCCATCGATGCCATTGGTGGTGAAGGTACATCAGCCACCCGTAAAAAACGAGGGCGTATTTTACCAGGTGTGTTAGATACAGCGCGTTATGGCTTTATTGAAGGCAATACGGTTCGGAATATGAGTACAGCAGGCAACCCAGCGTACGATAATAAGGAAAGCTGGGCGGCGGCGATCTATATAGATGGGGCGCATCATGTAAAAGTCGCCAATAATAAGGTAATAAATGCATCATGGGCTTATATGTTAGGTGCTGAAAATTGTATTACAACGCAGCACATCACCATGATAGAGAATAGTGCTACAGATAGTACCTATGGGGATTTATATGTTGGCGGTTATACTAAAAAAGGGTTTAAGCGCGATAAACACATAAATTGCAACCCTAAAACTAGTCAGGATGAGAGCGAAGGGCATGGCTATGTTAAAAAAATAACGGTTAAAAACAATGACTTTAGTTCCAAAGAAATAAGCGAAAAATTAGTTTTTATAGAATATAGGGCGACTCATGCCATTATTGCCGAGCCTACAGTAAAAGCGGTTAACGCGGATGGAAATGGATCCGCCCGTAAAGATAATAATGCGATAAGAGTGACTGAATAAATTCAATCTAATCATTTCTAGATATTGGATTGTACGGATGCCGAGCGTCTAGAAGTGGTTGGAATTCAGATTAACCAAGAAAATTAGAATAATTTGAATACGGATATAACTTCGCATAATGTATATTATGTAAAATT
>JAGLDT010000150.1 GCA_023145485.1 Cocleimonas sp.
AATGAAGACGATTGTATCTGATTTTGGTGCAATTTCGATTTTAATCAATAATGCGGGCATTACGCGTGATAATTTATTAATGCGCATGAAAAATGATGAGTGGGATGACATTATTAGCACTAATCTTAGTTCCGTCTTTAAGATCAGTAAAATATGTCTACGTGGTATGATGAAGGCAAGGCATGGACGTATCATATCGATATCATCAGTAGTCGGGGCAACGGGTAATGCAGGACAAGCAAATTATGCTGCGGCAAAGGCTGGAATTGTTGGTTTTTCTAAATCATTGGGACGTGAGATTGGTTCGCGTGGTATTACCGTAAATGTTGTTGCTCCTGGTTTTATAGATACCGATATGACGAAGGCCCTTTCTGACGATCAACGTAATGCCATGCTAACAGGAATACCATTAGGTTCATTAGGTAAGCCAGATGATATTGCCAATGCAGTACTATTTCTAGCATCTGATATGGGTAATTACATAACAGGTGAAACAATTCATGTTAATGGCGGCATGCATATGTCATAAGCGGTTATTCAGCTTTACTGTTACAAATATTGTAATGATCCGTAGTATATTAGTGATATACTGAGGCGTTTTTTGATTAGCGTTGGTAACATGAAGGCATTTTTATTACAATGCCGCGATTTACGCTAGTAGAATTTTTTAATGAAGGAAATATAAACCATGAGTGAGATTGAAGAACGCGTTAAAAGTGTTGTTGTTGAGCAGTTAGGTGTTGAAGAAAGTGAAGTGAAAAATGAGTCATCGTTTGTTGAGGATCTCGGTGCAGATTCACTCGATACGGTTGAGTTAGTAATGGCTCTAGAAGAAGAATTTGGAACAGAAATTCCAGATGAAGAAGCTGAAAAAATTACAACCGTTCAGTTAGCGATTGATTACGTTAATAATAATCAGGGATAAATTACTCCTCGAGAGTAATAACAGCCTAGGCTTTATTTCATATGTGAGCATTTGAAGTAGCTAGGTATGAACCGTAGTTTTCTTAAAAACTACGGTTTTATTTTTTAATTTAAATTAATTAGGAAATACTACACGGTTAAGTATTTCCTAATTAATTTGCTAGGTGGAAGATTATTGTGTCAAGTCGTCGAGTCGTTGTTACAGGATTAGGAATTGTTTCTCCAGTTGGGTCTAAAATCGACAAAGCATGGAAAAACATTGTTGAAGGCAAAAGTGGTATTAATGTAATTAGTGATGATTTGTTTGATACCAGCAAGTTTTCAGTGAAGATCGCTGGAAATGTTGATGATTTTCAGGTTGATGACTATATAAAGCGCAAAGATCAGCGCAAGATGGATCCCTTTATTCATTATGGTATTGGTGCTGGTACCGATGCACTAACAGATTCTGGGCTGGAAGTTACAGAGGAAAATGCAGAACGCATTGGAACGATTGTCGGCTCAGGAATAGGGGGGCTTGGTACGATTGAAAAAAATTATGAAACCTTTCTGAAAAGCGGGCCGCGTAGAATATCGCCTTTCTTTGTCCCCAGTAGTATTGTCAACATGGTATCAGGCAACTTATCCATCATGCATGGCTTAAAGGGGCATAATATGTCACCTGTGTCAGCCTGTGCAACCGCAACACATAGTATTGGTGATGCAATGCGTATGATTCAATACGGTGATGCGGATTATATGTTGGCAGGTGGTGCAGAAATGGGTTCAACCCCGTTAGGTATCGGTGGTTTTGCGGCGGCGCGCGCACTTTCAACCCGTAATGATGATCCTCAAGCGGCTAGTCGTCCTTGGGATTCTGGTCGTGATGGGTTTGTATTGGGTGATGGCGCAGGAATTGTTGTTCTTGAAGAGTATGAAGCAGCAAAAGCACGCGGTGCTGAAATATATTGTGAGCTAGTCGGTTTTGGTATGAGTAGTGATGCTTATCATATGACATCTCCGTCTACTGACGGTGAAGGTGCTGCCCGTTGTATGAAGCATGCATTGAATGATGCTGGCTTAAATCCTGAAGATATTGACTATATTAATGCGCATGGTACATCAACACCAGCAGGTGATCTGGCAGAAACGAAGGCTGTTAAGCGTGCAATGGGTAATCATGCAAGTAAAGTTGCGGTTGGCTCAACAAAATCTATGACGGGGCATTTACTAGGTGCCGCTGGTGGAATTGAAGCGATCTTTAGCATTCTTGCTATTCGTGACCAGATATTACCACCAACCATCAATTTAACCGATCCTGACCCTGAATGTGATTTGGATTTTATACCGAATGTAGCGCGTGAAACTAAAGTAGAGATTGCAATGAGCAATTCATTTGGCTTTGGTGGCACTAACGGAACGCTTATTTTTAAGAAAATCTAACGTGGAGACACTGGTTAATGGAAAATTTCAAGATTCATTACCAGTATCAGATCGTGGTCTTCAATATGGTGATGGTGTTTGGGAAACGCTTCTCATATCATCAGGAAAAATTATTCTTTTAGATGAGCATCTAAAGCGCCTGCAATGGGGTTGCCATCGTCTAAAAATAACAGGTTTAGATGAAGCGCTTCTCCGACAAGAAATACAGCTCATTAGCAACGGTATTAATGATCGTATTTTAAAAATAATTATCACCCGTGGCTCAGGTGGGCGTGGTTATTCAATGCAAGGATTGAATAACCCAACACGTTTACTTAGCTTGCACAGTATTCCTAAAACAATTGATCACTATCGGAATAGTGGTATAAATATTCAATACTGCGCAACACTTCTTTCGCATCATCCTCAGTTATCTGGCTTTAAAACTCTCAACTGCCTAGAACAAGTATTGGCTCGTAGTGAATTAGCTAACGGCTATCAGGAAGGTCTTGTCAGTGATATTCACGGGAATATTATTGAAGGAACAATGAGTAATTTATTTCTTATTGTTGGGGAGCAGGTCATTACACCATTATTAACACACTGCGGTATTCAAGGTATTATACGTACTTATATTATGTCTTTATTAGTCAATGAAAATATTGAATTAATAGAGCGTCATGTATCGGAACAAGACATTAAACATGCCGATAGGATTTTTTTCACAAACTCAGTGATTGGATTATGGTTTGTTACTAAAATTAATAATGTCGAAATATCCACTCTCAAAGAAAACCACAACTGTAAAATAATAAGCTATTTAAAGAGCAAAATTAGCAAGTTAGAAAGCAATCATCAGAAATCAAATTAAAGAGTATTGGAATAATGAAATTTATAAAATGGCTATTTTTTCTCTTAATTATTGCTGTAGGTATTACTGGCATTGTTGGTAATAATTTTTATCATGATTATGTCGGCCAGAAGCTCACTCGTGATGTGCCTAGCTTTAGTATTAAAAAAGGGAGTAATATCCGTCAGGTAGCCAGAGATTTAGCGCAACAAGATCTATTTAAACCTGCCATTGCTTTTACCGTTTTAGCCAAAATAACCAAGCAGGATAGAAAAATAAAGGCAGGCGAATTTTCATTGAAAAAAGGGATGTCGGCTAAAGAAGTATTGAATCACTTTACATCAGGCGCAACCATTCAGTATCAAACAACCTTGATAGAAGGTAAAGTATTCAAAGAGATAATAAAGGTTATTAAAGCTGATTCTAATCTAAAACAAACTTTATCTGATAATGACTATAAAAATATAATGATGTTGATGGGAACGGAAGAAGGAAAAAAATACAGTAATCCTGAGGGTTGGTTTTTTCCTGATACCTATAGTTATCCACGCAATACAACTGATTTGCAATTTTTAAAACGTAGCCATCAGGCGATGATTAAAAAATTAAAAAAGGAATGGAAGGGACGTAAGCCTTATAAAGGGATTAACTCAATTTACGATGCTTTGATTCTAGCCTCTATTGTTGAAAAAGAAACAGGGCAATCTTCTGAGCGCCCGATGATTGCGCGTGTCTTTATTAATCGTCTTAAAAAAGGCATGATGTTGCAAACTGACCCGACTATTATTTATGGCTTGGGTGATAGTTTTGATGGCAATATACGCAAACGTGACCTTAAAAAAGACAATCCTTATAATACTTATACTCGCACAGGTTTAACACCAACGCCTATTACAACACCAAGCGCTGAAGATATTAACGCGGTCTTTAATCCTGCCGACTCAAAAGCACTTTACTTTGTTGCTAGAGGCGATGGAACATCCTATTTTTCAGAAACTTACTCTGAACATAAAAAAGCAGTTCGTCGCTATCAATTACGTAGGAATAAAAAATAATGTCAGGAAGATTTATAACGTTTGAAGGTGTTGAAGGCGGCGGAAAAACAACGAATATAAATTTCATTGCTGAATTACTGCAAAAAAAAGGTAAAGATATTGTATTAACGCGAGAGCCTGGTGGAACTGAGATTAGCGAGGCGATACGTGAAATTTTGTTATCAAAAGAACTCCCTACAATGCATCAGGATACTGAGTTATTACTGATGTTTGCCGCAAGAGCCGAGCATGTACAAAAAAAAATACTACCTGCTTTAGCGCAGGGAAAATGGGTGTTGTGTGATCGCTTTACGGATGCCAGCTATGCCTACCAAGGCGGTGGGCGTGGTATTGCCATTGAGCGAATAGCGGCCTTAGAGTGTTGGGTACAGGGTGATTTTCGACCCAACTATACTTTTTTATTTGATTTAGATGCAGAGACGGGTTTGAGCCGCGCTAAAAACCGTGGCGAAACAGATCGTTTTGAGCAGGAGAGTATTGACTTCTTTAATCGTATTCGT
>JAGLDT010000151.1 GCA_023145485.1 Cocleimonas sp.
CCAGTCTTTCCAATGATAATTTTCTTCGTTTTCCTGTTCTAAATAAATCAGACCATTTTTCTTAAGCAACTGCTTTTCTAGGATTATATCTAAAATCTGTGGTAAAAAATGCTGACGAAAGGGGGGGTCAAGAAAGATAATATCAAATGCGTTATTTTCTTGTAGTAAGTAAGTTTTTGCATGGGTATTAATAACTTTGTTGTTTGAGTTAAGCAGTAGCAGATTCTGTGCTAATTGTTGAGCAACAGCACGGTGTTTTTCTATAAAAACAACCTCTGATGCACCCCGCGACAAAGCTTCTAACCCTAATGCGCCACTTCCTGCAAATAAATCGAGACAACGGGCATCTACAATATTACTTTGCAACCAGTTAAACAGTGTTTCACGAACGCGGTCAGGTGTGGGGCGTAAATTTGACGCGCTAATAAACTTGAGTTTACGACTTCGCCAGCTACCTCCAATAATACGCAATGTATTATTAGCTGATTTTAAAGACGGCTGATTATTGTAATTTTTACGAGGCATTTAAATCTATTTTTAGTTGAGTTATTTAGAATAGCGTTATTCATTGAAACAGCGTTGGCTAACGAGAAAAAATATTACACCATAGAGAACACTAAGATCACAGAGGAACTTTATGTTTTAAGCTATTTTTTTTGTGTCTGCTGTGCTCTTTTGGGTGTGGTTTTAGCTAAATTATCCTGCGTTAAATTAATTGCGGAAAATAAGAAGCATATATAATCTGTGCTAGAATTCTCAAAATACTCGTTATTAATTTTAAAGGATGACTCATAAAATCATGTTGACACTTTATCAATTTAGCTCTTGCCCTTTCTGCTGGAAGGTTAAGGCGCTTCTAAATTATACTAGCCAGCCTTATAACACGGTGGAGGTCACGCCGTTTGGTATGCCTGAGCTTGATTTTACGGAGCATAAAAAAGTACCTGTATTAAAAGATGGTGATCAGGTTATTACCGAGTCAGCGACAATTATTCAGCATATCAATGATCATTACAGTCAGTTGAGTGTCAGTGAGAGCGCTAAACAATGGACAAGCTGGGTTGATGAGACATTGGTACATTATTTACCGCCTTTAATTCATCCTAATTTTAGAACGTCTTTTCAAAATTTTGCTCATATTCTTCAAAAGGATCAATTTAATTGGTTTAAAGGTAAGATGGTGCGTCTAATGGGGGCGTTTGTTATGCCCCGTGTTGCGACAAAAATGAAACTTAAACATAATATTGATGATGTTGAAAAAGAGTTTCTTCTCGCTATTGATCATTGGGTGAATAACGGCTTGGCAGGAAAGGCTTTTTTTGGCGATGAGAAGCCTGATTTTGTGGATTGCAGTGTCTTTGGTGTATTGCGCTCAACTGATCAACTTGGTGCCGTTCAGTTAGCTAAATCTCATAATGCAGATTTTGGCAAATGGTATGATGCTTGTTATCCCATGATGAATGGAGAGACTAATTAGTGATGAGGCTAAGGGCTATAAGGACGCGCCAATTAATTAAGTTACCGGCTTGTCTTTTTGCCCCTGTTTGACCCATATCAATGGTTGCGTAGAATGACGGTACGCCTCTTGATATAACTCAAGAAGAAACAAAAATTCTACACAATACGGCTAACTTTAAGGCTACTCCAAGAAAATAAACGCACAAATAGCGTGATGAGGTTTTTCATAGACAAGGCTTGGGACGCAGGTAATGGTCACTCCCTTGCCAAGTCCCATAATGCTGTTCTATGGGAAACCACAGAGAGGGCAATCTTTTTATAAATAGAATCCTCAGTCATTAGGTTAGTCCTGCGAATTATATTTTATAAATTTCACCCTCTTTGTGGCTTCTATTTGCGCGTTTATTTCCTTGGAGTCGCCTAATTACTTGAAACTTCCTAAATGGACAATAAAACAATGCTGAATCGAATAAGGTATCTTGTATCGACTTTATTATTCTACGCTTTCTTATCTCCCTTTAGCATGTCTTGCTTTGCGACTGATGCGCCAAGTGAGGCGATTAAAACGTTCTATGGACTTGTCGCAAAACAACAGTGCGATGAGGCGATAAAGTTGCGTCCTGATTATGCATTATCACGCTGTAAAAAAATATCGAAGGTTCATATTCATAAAGTAACAACGGAGCTTAGTGATAATAATAATGCGGTATTGTTATTAGAGCTGGATTCTTTTTATGGCAAAAAGAAGAGTTATTTTTTTGGTTACGTCAGATTGGCTAAAAAAAAGGGGCAATGGCTTATCCTTGGCCCTTTTAAAAGTAGGGAGGATTATTGGTTAGATGAGTATGTAAAAACCTATATTCCAGGAAAATTTAGCGAACTGTCTGAGGCGGAGAAAAATGCGAAATTTGTTCCCCCACCTGCGCCTAACTCATCGGCACAAACTGTTAATAAAGGACTAAGGGCAGATGAAAAAGAAATGCCACCGGGAGATTCAATTGATGCTGATGAGTTTGTCCAGAAACAACCAAGCAAACCACAAAAAAAACAGCCTTCCAGCAATCAAAAAAGGGCGGTTACAAAGACCTCAGAGCAAGCGACTGTTCTTGAAATACCCCCCGATGCAAAAAAATTATTAGCAGGGAGCTATGCAATAGCAGGGAATTACACCGATTTACTTCTGAAAATACGCAAGAATTTCCCTACTTATACTATGGGTAATGTGTTATTGATCGACAAAAGCCGTCGTACAATTTATATCTACAATGGAGCAAATTTACTATTGGCATTTTTTCCTATTCTTTCTTCTGATAATTCTTACTTTCCATCAGGTCTGTATAGAATTTCATCAAGCTCACCTGCACAATTAGTGACAGCTAATGAACTACAAACAAATCAACCCATTATCTTAAAGAAAATACAAAAAATAGGCATGGAGACTAGCTTACAAAGTAAGAAAATGAAGAAGGAGGAGCACTATTATATCCGTGATTTGTTTGACACTGATAAAAACAATAGCTTACAACTTAGCCCAATCGATACCAAGAAATTACAACAGTTTGTTGCGTCGTCAGCCATTGTATACAGTGGGGAATAGATCATTTTTTTCACTCTATTATTGATTATTCGCAACACATATACCATAATAAGTCTCGAAACGGATTTCTTTAATTAACAGGCACTTGCAGTCTATATCTATCATACCCCTTTAAATTCCAAATAGATAGCTCGCAGCTAAGTGCCACTAAGCGTAGTAGATATTTATGCGTGTAATGGGAATGCTGGTGATACTCGTCATTGCTATGTTTATCATTTTATTGTCTTTTATGACAATTAATGACAAGCAGACGAGCACAGCTGAAAACACAAAAGCAACAAGCTTTCAAACAGCCTCAGAAGCAGGTACAGGCAGTGTTGTCAGTTCAGCACTTGCTCTACCAAGCAAACAGGATTTACAATTTCAATACATTCAAGAACAGTTAAAAAACAAACGCAGTGAAACAGAATTAAGTTATCAGCAAAAAATTGAACTGCAACGCATGGAGTATAATAACCTCACTGCACAACAACGAATGTTGCATGAAAAAGATATGCAAAAAAATGCGCAGTCAAATGCCGAAAAACTCAAACAACAAGAGTTACAGCAAGCCTATTTATTAAAACAACAAGAGATCAGCAAATTAGATAAAGATAAGCAATATGAAGCGGGTATGACGGATAAACTGCTCGCCTTTGAAAAAGATAAATTGCAAATGTCCCAAGCACATACTCAAACATTAGCCTTACAAAAAAGTGAAGCACAACAACAGTCAGCATTGAATACTATTTTAGTCTTTTCTGCGTTAATTTTTACCATTAGTTTTGCATACTACATCATTTCCTCGCATAATATTTATCGTAGGAAAGAGCTGGTTAAACTAGAGCATGAGAAATTATTTGCTTTAAAACAGCAAGAAGCAATGCAAGAAACTCGCATTAAAGTGTTAGAATCTATTGCTGACTTACCAGGGGCCGATAAGAAAGAAATTATTGAAGGGCTGGTAGGATTAAATAGAACATATGAGGAATTGGAGCACAACACACCCAATGAAGCGCCAATTGAAATAGAATTAACAGATTTAAATCCCCCACAAATGAAACAAGTGCCAAAAACATAAGAATAAGGAGCATTTTAAAAAATAGGAAAATTCACATGGGCTTTTTTTTTACTAGCATGACAACCGCTAGTGTCATTAGTAGAGATTTTCCATGACTAATTTTTACCCGCAGACAGTTTACCTTATCGATGGCGCAAGAACTCCTTTTAGTCGTCATCTAAGACAAGTAGCCTCACATGATCTACCCTATACCAAACTCGATTTAGGCCTGATAACGGCAAAATCATTACTATTAAAACAATCATTTAATACCTTGCAGCTTGATGATATTGTGGTTGCGAGTAGTACATCGATTAATAATGCTGACCTAGCACAACAATTATCACATCGTTTGCAATGCAACTCAGCACTCGTCCCTCATACCTTTTCTTCAGGTGAAAACTGCGCTGTTCAGGCATTACAATACGCTCACCAACAAATTGCCTTTCAACAGAAATCACTCATTCTTATTGCAGGTATTGAGACATCTGTAGCAAAACCCATTGCGCTTAATCCTGCCTTGTCTGAGTGGATTAGAGAGTGGCAAGCTACAAAGGGATTAACAAATAAGCTAAAAATTATTAATAAATTTCATACTCGACATTTCCAGACATCATCTTCTGATACACGGGTAGAAAATCATTATCATTTGCATAAAAAAATGGCCGAACAAACGGCTAACCATTTTTCAGTATCCGTAGGAGCAATGGCTGAATACGTTAAATTAAGCCAGCGTCGCCTTAAATATGCGCAACGAAATAAACAACTGCGTAATATTGTTCCCATCTTTTATCCCAATGGTTCAAGTCTTTATCGTGATGAAGATATTATTAATACTGACCCAGAATCACTCCTTCAAACCATTATTACGGGCAATCCACCAACAGGCATTATTACCAAAGCCAGTGTTACTCAAGCAACAGATGGCGCTTGCCTCTTATTGTTAGCCAGTCAGGCAATGGTTGAACAGTATGACTTAACCCCATTAGCTAAATTATCACAACCTAATTTAGCCAATAATGATGATGCAATTGATAATTTACTGACAAATCATAACCTTCAAGCCAATGAAATTGATTATTGGGAGTGGGATGAAACCTCTGCTGCGGAAGTACTATCTTTAGAGAAAAAACCACAGTTTACATCAATAGAAGCCTTTCAGTCACTCAGCAATGTGAATAGTGATGGAGGCTCGTTGGCACTTGGTAGCCCTAACACTGCTAATAAGTTACGTTGTATTTTACAATTAGCCTCGATATTACAAAGAAATAAGGCAGACAATGGGGTTTGCCACTTTCGTTTTGCAAATGGTCAAAGCAGCGCTCTCCTGTTACAAAATAGTCAGGAGAATAGCAAATGAGTGGTTTTCGACATATCAATCTGGTCAGAACAAAAAATGATATTATTTGGTTAACCATCGATTCGCAAGAGAGTGACCATAACTCGCTAACAATCAGCTTGTTAAAAGAAATGATAGAGGTCATTACAGGTCTGCACGGTAAAGGGTTTAAAGGGCTGGTGATCTCTTCTGCTAAACCAAATGACTTTATTGCAGGGACTGATTTAGATACGTTGCTTAAACTTACCTCCGAACAAAAAGCAGAAATTTATACGGGGTTAGGAAACCAACTCTGTCGCCACTTGAATAATCTTGACTGTATTAGCATTGCCTTAATCAATGGACACTGCTGCAATAGTGGTTTAGAAATTGCATTAAGTTGTAATTACCGTATTGCGACTGACAATCCCAATATTAAACTGTCCTATAGTGACATTCAACAAGGGCACTACTCAGGCTTCGGTAGTATTACCCGCCTAATAGAATGCAAAGGATTATCAAGTAGCTTAGATATTCTTAGCCATGGTCGTTATTCCAGCGCAGAATTCCTCTCTATCGGGCTAATTGATTATATTGTTACCGCTCATAAAACCCATCAGGCATCAGAATACTTGATCGCACAAGCCAACGAAAAACCAACCAAGCAACCTTTTTTTCGTTTTGGCATAAAAGCGTTATTTAATAAGTTATTACCGCATAAGCTACAAGCGTCTTTGATGTCCAATCAATACAAAAAAAGCGCACTCAATAGTTGCAGAATAACAGCCATCAACAGCATCATTGAAACATGGAAACTATTCCATATTAGCCCTGATGCAAATCATAATGAAGCCATCATCGCCGCAAAACTATTAGCCTCTGATGCTGTAAAAAATCATCTAAAACTACAAAAACAGTATTATAAATTGGGTCAAGGTATTATTCCTATCAAGCCCTTATCAAAGCGTATTCATATTGTCGGCTGTGGGGTAATGGGATGTTATATTGCTCGTCTTTGTGCAGAAAATAATTTGCAGGTGAGTATTTATGATAGCCGTCACGCCGCCTTAGAACAGTTACAGCCTGATCTTTATGAAATACTTAAAGACCGCTACAACCAACATCAGCAACAAGCAATTGTCGATAAAATTATTATTGATATTGATAATACAGGCATCAGACATGCCGATATTATCATCGAAGCTACCTCAGAAGATAAACACGCGAAAGCCTCTTTACTGCATGATATTGACAAAAAGGTAAAAAAAGACGCTTATATTTTGACGACTACAGCGAGTTTACCCTTAGAAAAAATATCAAAAGGAATGAGAAGACCACAGCGGTTGGCTTCTTTTAACCCTTATCATCCTTTATTTAAGAGTAAGGTAGTCGAAATCAGTATCAATGATAAAGGCAAAAACCTCATTGAAGCGATTAAATCATTTGCCGTCACCTTGCAACTTAAACCTATTGAAGTAAAAAGTAATTCTGGCTATCTTGGTACACGTCTATTAATGACTTATTTGACGGAATCCATGCTAATTCACCAGTCTGGTATTAGTTTGTATGCTATCGATAAACTCACTGAGGACATGGGAATGAATCACGCCCCTTTTGACCTCATTGATACAATGGGTATCAATGAATGCTTACACGTGATTGAAACCCTTGCAGATCAGTTGGATTATGACGTTCCTAGTATCTTGATGCAAAAAAATCAGCTGGGATTAAAAGGAAAAGATTCAGGCGCAGGCTTTTATCGCTATAAAAAAGGCAAGAAACAATACCCTATACTGGATAAAACACTCAACTCTCCCTCATGGAAAACAAAACGTCAAGACGTTGAAAAACGACTTATTGAAAAAATAATAAATGAAGCACGAAGTTGTTTGCAAAAAGAAATTGTTAATGACCCAGAAATAATCGACCTCATTGCGATTGTTATCATTGGATTTAGTGTTGAAAAAGGTGGTCCTTTAGCCTATTTGCAACAATTACAATCATTACCGACACAAAAAAAATTACCTCAAGAATAATAACTAACTATTTGCAGATTATAAATTTAAGATCGGACAATCAACAACTGCGAGCTTACCGACTCATATAACATCAATAAAACCTCTTCTCAAAAATAATGGATAATAAAAACTATATGTCGAATACATCATCTTTTACGTTAATTCGCACCAAAAAAATTGACACACTCAACCTCACCTTTGAGGAATACCAGCATAAAGTAACAGGCACAACCCATATTCATCTCAATTCTAAAGATGATAATAATGTCTTTTTTGTCGCTTTTTTGACCGTGCCACAAGATTCAACAGGGGTCGCTCATATTCTGGAACACACCTCACTGTGTGGCAGTGCGCGTTTTCCTGTGCGTGACCCTTTCTTTATGATGTTGCGTCGTTCGTTAAATACCTTTATGAATGCCTTTACTTCAACCGACTGGACGGCTTACCCGTTTGCAACGCAGAATCGTAAAGACTTTGATAATTTGCTACAAATCTATTTAGATGCGACCTTTTTCCCGAATCTTGACTATCTCGATTTTCGTCAAGAAGGTTGGCGAGTTGAGTTTGAAGAAGCTGATAACCCAGACAGTGATTTAGTCTACAAAGGCGTTGTCTTCAATGAAATGAAAGGCTCCATGAGTTCACCTGTGCGTCGCGTCTGGCAAACCCTACAATCAGCACTTTATCCAACTACAACCTATCATTTTAATAGTGGTGGCGAACCCGTTAATATTCCTGATTTAAGCCATGAAGAATTAGTCGCCTTCCATAAGCGTCATTATCATCCCTCCAATGCCATTATTTTAACCGCTGGCGATATTCCTGCTAGCGAGCATCAGCAACGCATTGATGAATTAGCCTTATCTAAATTTGAGAAAGAAGATATTGATCTTAGCATTGCCAAGGTTGAACGCTATACCCAACCTCAACAGATTGAAGACACCTATGCATTAGAAGGCGAGGACGATCTAAGCAATAAAACCCATATCGTTATTGGCTGGCTCCTTGGTGAAAGTGCCAATCTTAAAGAGAGTCTGGAAGCAGGCTTGCTTTCAGCTATGTTATTAAATAACAGCGCCTCTCCAATGCTAAAAGCATTAGAAACCAGCTCGCTAGGCACATCGCCTTCACCGCTTTGTGGTTATGATAGCGATATGAAAGAAGGCTGTTTTGCCTGTGGTCTAGAAGGATCAGAAGCAGAGAAGGCAGATGCTGTTGAAGCATTGATTATCGGTGTGTTAGACGATATTGTTGAAAATGGCGTTCCTAAAGAACAATTAGAATCCATTTTACATCAAATTGAATTATCCCAACGTGAAGTCGGCGGTAGTCATTACCCCTACGGCTTGCAATTAGTGATGAAGGCTCTCACCCCTGCCCTTTATGATGCTGATCCTATTAAAGTATTGGACTTAGATGCCGCTATTAAGCAACTGTATAAAGACATTCAAGATCCAGACTATATTAAGGAAATTACTCAGCGCTTATTACTCGATAATCCACATCGTGTACGCTTAGTGATGACCCCTGATAGTGACAAAAATCAACAAGAAGCCAGTGCAGAAACAGAACGGTTAGCAACCATCAAAGCAGCAATGAGTGATGATGAAAAACAAGCAACGGTTCAGTTAGCAGCTGATTTAAAAGCACGTCAAGAGCAACTTGATGATCCAGAAATTCTACCTAAAGTAGGATTAGAGGATGTAAAACCAGAGATTAAAGAAGTAGTAGGAA
>JAGLDT010000152.1 GCA_023145485.1 Cocleimonas sp.
AAACGGGTTTCATCACCATCTAATAACTCTCGCTGTAATAAACGTCGAAAATTATCATCCTCCGACATCAAGTGAGTAAAACGATGGATAAAACGCTGCAACTGCTCTTCTTTTGTCCCCTGCTGAGATAAAACCTCTGACAAACTATCCGCTTTATTAGCAAAGGATTCTTTAATGCAACGTAAATACAATGTTTGCTTATCAGGAAAATGATGGTAAAGCGTTGCAATGCTAATCCCAACCGCAGTCGCTATCTGGCGCATAGAAACACCGCTGAAGCCTGATTGGGCAAAAAGTGGAATTGCTTGTTGGAAAATTGCCTGTAGTGCTTCGGAAGCCGTATTGAATTTTGCACGAGCCATTTTTACACCTATAGAACGTTCGTTATATGTAATGGGTAATATAATATAAAAAAAATAAATTAACACTACTTACATGGGTCTTTAGCTTTATTTAACTTGAGAGCGACTTGCAAAATTAGCAATGAACAAAAGGAAATTCACGCTGTAGTGTGGGAAATAGGGAAAAAATAGCTGCCTAAATTGGGCGTAGGTGAACGGTTACCTCGTCTTTTTCTTCTTGTATTTTTTTTTACAAATATCGCTATACTAAGTGAATGTCTAAAAAAACTTACTTTCACTACCCTTTTACGGCTGTTATTGGTCAAGATTCATTAAAAACAGCCTTGCTACTCGTTGCGAGTGACCCTGCGCTTGGCGGTGTGTTATTGAGTGGCAATCGTGGTACGGCTAAGTCTACTTTAGCACGTTCTTTGGCAGATTTACTTGATGATCGATCCTTTGTGAATTGCCCATTAGGGGTTAGTGAGGATCGTTTATTAGGTTCTTTAGATGTGGAGCATGCCTTAGCGAATGGTCAGTTAAAATTCTCGGCGGGTTTATTTGCACAGGCGCATGAGGGGGTTTTGTATGTGGATGAGATTAATTTGTTGCCTGATCATTTAGTCGATTTATTATTGGATGTATGTGCGTCAGGGATTAATTACCTTGAGCGTGATGGCATATCGCATCAGCACCCTGCACAATTTATTTTAATTGGCTCAATGAATCCAGAGGAAGGCACGTTACGTCCACAGCTATTGGATCGTTTTGGTTTATTTATTGAGATAAAAAATAATCCTGATTTACAGCAACGATTAGATATTGTGGAGGCGCGCTTATCGTTTGATGCTGATCCGATTAATTTTTGTCGTCAGTATGCAGAGGAACAAACAGCTGTTAAACAGCTAGTGCAGACTGCGCGTCAGATGTTGCAACAAGTTATTGTATCACCAAAGTGTAAGTTAGAGATTGCACGGCGCTGTTTGGAAGCGGGCGTTGAGGGTGTGCGTGCTGATTTAGCGTTATTTCGAGCGGCTAGAGCGAATACGGCGCTTCGTGGTGATAATAAAATGTTGTTGGCAGATATTGATGCGGTTGCAGCGTTGGTTTTAGCGCATCGACGACAGGATGTATTGCAACCACAACAAGCTGAGACTCATTCTAAAAAAAATCATAGCAATAACTCAAGTGACTCAACTAATAAAAATAATACAATCTCCCAATCCAACCCACCGAGTCATGATTTAGATAAAAAATCATCACAGGGAGACTGGGGGAAAATGCCTGTTGAGGATGTGCAGATGGGTTTACAACGTCAACTCGACCCTTCTGCGTTTAGCGATAATAACCCTGCATTATCACAGAAAAAAAAACAGTAACAATTGCTCAACAACTTGTTCATGGGGCGAAGCAACAAGATCGGAAAGGATTTTTTGCTAAACAAACGGGGTCTCATAAAGAAAAACGGCGCATTAACTGGCAAGCAACCTTGGTACACCCTGATAATAGACGTGAAATTTCAAGGGTTCTTTACCAGCAGCATCAAAAAACGAATAATATCTTAAATATAATAGCGTTAGATACCTCAGGCTCGACGCTTGTTAGCGAGCAATTAAGTGATGCAAAGGCGGTAGTGCATTCATTATGCGACTATTTTTACCAACAACGTCAACGAATCGCCTTGCTGTGTTTTGGAAATCAACGCTATCAATGGTTGATTACTGATAGCAAGACACCTGCTAGTATCGATACGGTTTTAAAGGCAATTCAAGCAGGCGGTGGCACACCTTTGCGAGAGGCTTTATTAGAAATTAATCGCTACAGTGTTAAAAGAACCGAGTTAAAGCCAATGGACAAACAGAAGCTCTTTCTTATTAGCGACGGTCGTAGCCGAGACAAATTAGACGATATTGTGTTAGCTAAAAACCTTGAAGTGCATGTGTTGGATAGCGAAAATTCAGATATAAGATTAAATAAAGCGCAGGTATTAGCAACACACTTAATGGCTAACTATGTCTCATTATTTAAGTAGAAATTAAAGATAAAATTAGGATAAACCTAGGCTGTCGAAGTGATTTTTTGAATAAAAATTATGGATTTAAAAAATAACAATTTCTTCATTAAATACAGTTATTTATCCTAAATCACAATGTTAAAAAAGCAGGGA
>JAGLDT010000153.1 GCA_023145485.1 Cocleimonas sp.
AAATTATGTTCTTTACAACCTGCAATAATTTTATCTCTCCAATCTGTGTGAATTTCGCCCGATAAGTAAATATTCCAATCCATTTGTTATTATTCCTTAATAGTTTTAAACGTGTGTAAGCTATTGTTTTTTCTAGTTCCGAATTTTTCCTTGTTCCAAAGTTTAGGCTGTCAACTTAAGGCGGGACAGCCATTTGGTATTCTGTGTTGAGATACGAGCCACAGGAATCTTAGATCCGATGCCAAACCCGTATTTCGTGCCTCAACACAGGCTACAACACTTACCTAGTTGTCAGTGCTGGGAAATATCAATAAAAAGGATGGAATAACCAATTAATAACTCGAATATACCCATTATTCTCCCAAATGTTTTGTTGCTATGGTAATAGAAGCTATTTCCAAAGGTTGCTTTACCAAAAATTAGGGCGTTCAGTCCGAGTATGCTGATGCCAGTTGCAATAAGAAAATTCATTTCTAAGTTTGTTGTGTAGCCTATTATGAGGTGACTTGTGACAATAATTATATCAAATAAAGCAAATTCTTTCTTCTCATTATTCATTTTGAATTTTGACTAAACGCGGTAAGTTGGGTTGATTTCATGTAGGTTACGGGTGACATTAGGAATCCTAATAAATGGGTGTAATCGTTAATATTTGTTCCTCACCCATAACTACCATAACTCCAACTTACCGAGTTTATTTTAATTTAGATGCCCAAATTGCGAGACGGCGCTTCATTGTTACCTGATTGATTCCATCTTTTGGTAAGGGGTTAATTATTTTGTCATGCACTAACAAAAGGTAAATGTATTCAATTTTATCTGCGGCAGAGTCGGTGGGTTCAAACTCAACAACCCCCCTCTCTTCACCATACTTCATTCCTTCAATAATTGCTTTTTTGATCAGTTCTTTCTCATTTTTTAGTTTTTTCATAATCTATAAACTCGTATATTAAAAGAGGTGCGCTTAAATAGTAGCACTGAATAATTATTAGAAGATCATCTGATAAATTCCAGTTGGTCTGATGGCTATGTTACCCCGTTGCAATGTTTCTGATACTACAAGACTTAAAATACCCGATAAGATTGAAACGATGTGGACGAGTTTACAAAACCCGTCCAGCTAATTTAATTTGTGAATATCTATACAACCAAAGCAAAGTAGCTAATTAACCTCAAGCATCATACCCCAAAACAGGCCCTAGCCATTTCTCGGTTTCTTCAATCGTCCAGTCTTTACGTTTTGCATAGTCCTCGACTTGATCACGTTGCACTTTTCCTGTGCCAAAGAAGCGACTGTTGGGGTGTGCGAAGTACCAGCCAGAAACCGCCGCAGCGGGCCACATGGCGTAGGATTCTGTGATGTTTAAGCCAATGCGATTTTCTGGGTCGAGCAATTCCCAAATAGTGCCTTTTTCAGTGTGTTCTGGGCAGGCGGGGTAGCCTGGTGCGGGTCGGATGCCTTGGTATTTTTCTTTGATGATCTCGTTATTGCTGAGTGTTTCTTCTGCGCTGTAGCCCCAGAGGTGTTTGCGGGTTAGTTCGTGCATTTTTTCTGCTAAAGCTTCGGCGAAGCGGTCGGCAAGGGCTTCTAGCAGAATCGCGTTGTAGTCGTCGTGTTCTTTTTGGAATTGTTTAACGCGATCTTCGATACCAAATCCTGCGCTGACGGCGAAGCTTCCTATCCAGTCGGGTTGTTCGCCTTCGGGGGCGATGAAGTCGGCTAAACAGTAGTTGGCTTGTTGTTTATTGCGATCCATTTGTTGGCGAATATGGTGCAGTGTGGTGTGGCTTTCAGTGCGGGATTCATCGCGATAGAGTTTAATATCATCGCCATTGCTATTGGCGGGGAAGAAGCCTAGTACCGCTCTTGCTTCTAGCCAGTTTTCATCGACAATGGTTTTTAGCATCGCTTTGGCATCAACGAAGAGCTTCGAGGCTTCTACTCCAACGACTTTATCTTCAAGAATGGCGGGATAGCGCCCTGCTAGTTCCCAGCTGCGGAAAAATGGTGTCCAGTCAATGCTATCCACTAAATCTGCCAATGGATAGTGTTCAAATTGCACTATAACACTGCCGTTTTCTAGTGTGTCTTTTTGATATTTTATGCCATTGGATAGGGTAATATCAGCATCAAACACAGCAGGTTTTGTGGCTTGATAGTTT
>JAGLDT010000154.1 GCA_023145485.1 Cocleimonas sp.
CTTCGTCATTGATTAGCTACGCTAATCAATGACGAAGTAATGACATGCTCTTTTAAAATTTAACGTGTAAATTCAGAAATGAAAGATGTTGAAAATTATTATAAAAAACAGTATTTACTAGGAACTAATAGTTAATACCCTTTCGTATTTTTCTCGACCCAGCGCCCACGCCCATCAGTCAGCATCTCCTTTTTCCAAAAAGGGACTTTGCTTTTTAGCTCCTCCATTAAAAAGCGACTCGCTTCAAAGGCATCTTTTCGATGCGCAGACCAGACTGCAACTAATACAATCGGATCAGTCGGGTAAATATGCCCTACACGGTGGATAATCAGTGTATTCAGTAAAGACCATGTCTCATTTGCTGTATCGACTAATTGATGTAATTTTTTTTCTGTCATCAAAGGGTAATGTTCTAAAAACATGCTGGTTACATCATCGCCTTCATTAAAATCGCGCATTGTGCCGATAAACGTTGCAGTAGCACCATAATCACTTTTCCCTTGCATACTTTGCGACTCATACTCAGCTAGTAATTGCCAAGGTTTAAAGGGCTGTTGTTGTATTAGAATTTTCTGCATGGTGTTTTCTCTTTAATTATGGGCGCAAAAAAGGCTGCAAAAAGCAGCCTTTTATTCAGGAATTTAAAATTAAATAAATTAAGTTTCCTCGATTATTTAATTCTTAGTCCTTAATATACAACGATTAGTTAAGCATTATGAATCGGCTTAAGAATAGGTTCTATATCAATTTCATTACCAAGTTTTTCTTTGGCGTGTTTAGCGGCGGGTGTGCGTTCTCTAAAGAAGTGATCGTCGCCTATTCTGTCATATAAACCAGAACGCTTAAAGGCGGCTAATACGGGTTGCCTGCCTCGTGCAATATAAAATTCAATATCAGCAGCAGAAAGACGCTCTAGAATTCTACTCAGTGTTTCTTCACCCGTTGCATCAATTTGATCCACTGACTCTAAATCAAGAATAATAACTTTAGTATTGGGTTTAGCGGCAATACTATTTAATACCTTGCCCTCTAAATAACCAGCATTTGCAAAATAAAGATCACCATCAAAACGGTATATGGATAAATTATCACTGGTTTTAAGGTTAAATGTATCAGCATTTCTTAATGTTCCATCGTCATGGCGCGCCACTTCAACAAATTTTGGTGACATAGTGCGATAGAGGAAAAGACCTAATGATAACAATACACCTGCCATAATGCCCATTTCTAAATGAGGCGCAAAAAACAAGGTAACAACAAAGACAACAATAGCAACAATGCCATCATGAGGTTCTACTTTCCACGCATGTTTGATTGGCTCAAACTTCACAAGGTTAACAACTGCCATAACGATAACGGCAGCAAGAGTTGGCTGCGGTAAGTGGTACAGTAATGGGGTTAAGAACAGCAAGGTAATCGCAACCAATAGTCCTGTCACAATAGAAGAAAAACCAGTGATACCACCTGATGCAAAGTTGACGGCTGAACGAGAGAAGGAGCCTGAAATAGGATAGCCTCCAAAAACACCAGAGGATAAGTTTGCTAATCCTTGACCGACTAATTCTTGGTTTGCCGAAATGCGTTGACGTGTTTCAGAAGCAATGGCTTTAGCAACGGATATCGCCTCAACAAAACCCAATAAAGCAATAATGATAGCAGCAACGAGTAAATCCTTAAAATGGATAAAATCGATGGTTGGAATGGTAAGAGAGGGTAAACCTTCAGGTACAACACCAACAACAGCGCCTCCCATTCCTTTAAAGTCTAAAGCCCATGATAAAAGGGTCGTAATCACTACGGCAATTAAGACACCTGGTAATTTTGGATTAAGCCTTTTAAGAAAAATGAGCAAGAAAAGTGCAAATGCAGCCATGATTAACGTGGGCAGATGCGTTTCTCCGAGAGATATAAGCAGATTCCACATTGTCTCATAATGATGTTCTCCTTTATCGACGCTAATGCCAAATAGTTTACTGACCTGTGAACTCGCAATAATGATAGCGGCCGCATTGGTAAAACCAACTACAACAGGGTGCGAGAGGAAGTCAACTAAAACGCCTAAGCGTAACAGACCTAAGGATAACTGGAAGACGCCAACCATTAAGGCAAGCATACCAGCATACATCACAAAGGTTGTGGTATCGGTTATCCCTAAAGAGCCAAGTGTTGATGCGGTCATTAGCGAGACAACGGCAACAGGCCCTGTTGCAAGCTGTCTTGAGGAGCCAAATACTGCTGCGATAATAGCAGGTAAGAAGGAGGCATAAAGACCCGCATAAGCAGGTAGCCCTGCTAAATCCGCATATGCCATCGATTGCGGTATTAAGACCAAGGCTACTGTTAATCCTGCTAGCAGGTCTGCTTTAAGAATTTCTGGGTTTTTAAGATCACCGATCCATTCTAGATAGGGCGTGAAACGTTCTTTCAAATCTGAAACAAAAGTTCCCATAAGGCTAATCACCTATTCATATTGTGTATAAAAAGAGGGAAGTCAGGATGTTTCAAACAACTAAAAAGTGATTGAATAATAGAAAAGCGACTGCAAAGATGGGTATGCGAGTTGTTTTAAGTTTTCTTATGGCTCCCCGTGAAGTGCGCGCGATTATAGGTGAATAAAGCTTGTATTTATACTGTTTTTGTGGAAATAGTTTATCAAAATTGTTGATTGTTTGCTAAATATACGACTAAATTGAAATAAAAATGAAGAAATCATTAAATTTTATTCAATCGCTCATAGATTGGTTAATTTGTGCTTCACAAACATTGCAATTCTTGCAGGATTTAGTTGTTATTAAAAAGCACCAATTTCACGGCTAAAGCCTCTATATATTTCTTTTTCTTTGTTGTCTTTTCTGTCGAATAATTTATTTTTAGTTGGGCTACTACACCGTCTATTTTTCATGAAAAAGAGTGTCTCTTTCAGCATGCCTTCTTCTAAGCTTCCAAAGGGGTGAGTAAGATCATCCCGAGCATAACAAGTTGTCTCAATCCCATCAAAATAATCACCTTCATTGTTCGCATTAACACCTTTAAACATAATAGGAGCGATATGGTTGTCGCAAAATTGGTAGCCATTCATTCCCACAGGTTTGCCATGCGTCTTTGAGCCAATCAGATAAACATTTAAAAAGGGTTTTAATCCATTAATAAGGTACTCACTGGCAGAAGCGGTGCTTTTAGTCGTAATAATATAGACAGAATTTAATCCAAAGCTATTGCTTTCATTAGAAAATTTATGTTCGACATTCCAATGAGTAAACTTATTATTGTAGGCTAACGTTGTGAATAACTGTCCTTCTGTATTTTTTCCACTCAGTAAACTAGCTAAATAACGAGAGACACGGAGTTGCCCGCCACCGTTATAACGAAGATCAAGAATCAATTCGCTAACATTATTTTTTTTGAAATCAGAAAAAACTGTATTTAGCTCATTGATTGAGGGACTAATGAACTTATTAAACAGGAGATAGCCTGTCTTTTTCCCATTGACATTAAGGATCTTCCCTTCCATTACACTGTTAGTCGTTATAATGGATTTAGTCATAACCACAGTGCTGATGCTGGCATTTTTTCTTATGCTAAACGTTGCTTCAACGCCTTCTTTATCTTCACCGAAAATACTGCCCCATAAATTCTCATCATCAATCGCCTCAATTGTTTTTCCATTGATTGATAATATTTCCACGCCCCTTTCTATACCAGCATTATCCGCAGGCGAGTTTTTATAGACAAATCGGGTATATATTTTTCCATTTAACCGTATAAAAGAATAGCCAAAACCCAAATAAGAGCCTTCTTCATAATATTGATTGTATTTCTTAACGGTTGTTATAAAGCTCCAATGATCATATTGCTGATACTTTAAATCATCCAACAAACTATTTAAATTAGCATAAGACTCATAAGCTAAATCAGGCGTATGCTGATACCAAAGATAAGTATCTTTCATGATATCGTAAAGCATTTTATTTTGACCTTTCGTGCTACAGTCAATATTTTCTTTAGGAATACTACTTCGATATAACCAAAAAAAAATATTCTTTTTTTCATTACATTTTAAGTTTATATCTTTTTTTATAACATCTTTATTATTAGTGTAAATCGCCTTAATATCATACATTTGATTACAGTTTTTTACATTAAGTTCTCTTGATTTGTTTGGAGGAATAGTATCCAACAGTATATTCTCTCCCCAAGCACTTTCCCCCTCTTTTTTTAGATAAATTGCCTTAATTGACTCAACTGATTTACTGTAGTTACCTATAATGGGATGGCTCAAGGTATCGTCGTCAATAATCGTATGCTTTACCATTATTTCAGTGGCATTATTTGAAAAAATGCCTCCAATAGGCTTGCTAATCACTAAATAAAAGTCCTCATCAAACTCTGCTAGCGTATCTGCAATAATTTCAATCCCAATCAGAATGCTGGTTTTTCCTGCTTCAATCGTCGCAATACCTGATTTGGCCACATAATCTACCCCTGCCGTTGCTGAACCATTTCTAGTTTGATAAGAAACAGATGCATTAACCGTCAATGGAGAGGATATTGCTAATTTAAAGTAATTGATATGATTAGCATCCCCCTCATTAGGGTGTGTATTCACAAGAACATCAGAATTATTTGCTAATGATTGATTTCGAGATTTTTTTCTTTTTAATGAGGTTGCTTTATGCCCCTCTGATACGCTAAAGAATGATAACTCTGATGAGTTTACAATAGAGAGTGAAGTAGAAATAAATAGAATAAGAAAGGTAAAACATAATGAAAATACCCAGTTAATTTTTTTCATAATAATAGCCCCAATTGGTTAGTTTATTAGTTTGAAATATCTTATCCTTTTTTATTATTTTCCTGCAAGTTCTCTCAATTCTAATACTCGTTGTTTATTTAATGTCATAGGACAAACACTGTACATGGGTGACCCTACATATGAACCCATAAGTTCACAATGTTTTTCTCTGTATTTAAGCCATAATTTTTGAGAATTTTCAAATTTCTTTACATCATCGACTGATCGTTTCGATATATTTTTATGGATAATATCATAAAGCGTGTTCATTTCTTTTTTAACCGTATCAGAAACAAGCTCACTACACCCATGAACAATATTATTATTTATCGGACCAGCTTTTTGTAAACAATCATTATATATTTTTTTATATCTATCAATTGGTTCTGCCCAAGAAAATACGGAGACAACCAGTACTGAAAAAAACATTAAAAATAACAACGTTTTATTCCTTCTTCTTACGACCATTAACTTTCTCCCGTTTACTATTTAATAGGTTGTACTGAATTTTCTAGGTTACTTCAACAAAGGATTCCTAGGCAAGCGCTATTGGAAAATGATGCAACTCGAACAATTAAAAAACCTCTGCTTACGACCTACATTTCACACCCAAAACGTTACTAATTTAATTTTTTTAGCAAGGTAGCCATTTATTGGAATCATATGATTTTCCTAGAAAATATCGACATCCCAGTTTAAATTGCTAGCCTCATCCACCCGTCATCGACATAAAGCGTATTACACTCTCAGGCTTGCTATTAAACTCATGGTTTAATGGTTTTAAATCAATGGCTTTTAAAATAACCTCTTCCAATTCGCTATCACTGATTCCAGCACGTAATAAGGGTCTTAGTTTTATTTTATGCTCATCGCCTAAACAAAGGTAAAGTGTGCCATCAACAGCAATACGGACACGGTTACAGGTGTCACAAAAATGTTGGGAAATAGGGGTGATAAAGCCGATATGAAGGTCAGTGTCTTTGACTTTGTAATAGCGAGCGGGGCCACCACCTGGGAAGATGCTGGGGATTAGTTCGAATTCGTCATTGAGTTGATCGATGACTTGTTGTAGATCCATGTAGTTTTTAGAGGCGTTTCTGCCTGTGCTTCCAACGGGCATGGTTTCGATAAAACGTAGGGTGAAATCCATTTCTGCACAGTACTTTACTAGGTCTATGAATTCATTATCGTTAATGCCTTTCATGGCGACGGTATTAATTTTTAGCGGGGATAAGCCTGCTTTTTTGGCCGCTTGTAAGCCTGCTAAGACTTGATCTAGTTTTCCATTGCCTGTTATATCAGCAAATTGTTCTGCATTTAAAGTATCAAGACTAACATTAATACGCGATACACCTGCTTTTTTAATATCCTCGGCATAGGTGGAGAGTAATGAGGCATTAGTGCTCAGTGATAGATCATCTAGCCCTTCAAGTGCGGATAATCTACCTATTAAATCAGGTAGGTTTCTACGCACTAATGGCTCCCCCCCTGTAAGTCGTACACGGCGTACACCGAGGCGAGTAAAGGCGCTGATGACACGTTCTATTTCATCAAAAGTTAGCCAGTTATCAGGTGTTTCAAAATCCTTAAACCCTTCTGGCATGCAGTAAAAACAGCGCATATTGCATTTATCGGTAACGGATAAGCGCACGTAGTTAATTGTACGTCCATAGCTATCTTGTAATTGTTTTTTTTCTGCGGGGTGACTGCTGGTATTGCTGTGCATAGCTTATATCCTTTACTTGGGTTTGGATAATGTTCGGCTATCGATTTGAAGGAGTTGATTGATTGCTATTTATAGCCTGTGTTGAGCGTATCAGACACAAACTACCTGCAAAAAAATTGGTAGCCTTGGAAAGCGTTAAGATAGTAGCATTTAAGCGATTAGAAGCAATTGATATTAATCGAATAATATCAATTTATGCGTATTTCTTTTACCCTCTAACCAACACCTCCTTTCAAGGTAATATTTTATCCTACATGCGGCACCCCTAAAATTCATCCACCAGAATAAAAATCTTCATAAGGTTTTCCGAGTAAATGTAGTGCGTAGCCCTATAGAAAAATTTATTTGAGAGTGAGCTTATCAGCAATAGCAGCTTGAAGTGTCCTACTTCTATCATTTATATACTGGGTATGTTCATTTTCAATATAAGCAACAACCTGATCAATACTCAGCAATTTATGCAAATGGCGAGCTTGATTAACCAGTTAATGGTAAAAACCGTTAAATTTCAAGAAACTTATCTTCGTGGTAAAAACCATAAAACGTTGAAAAGCTTGTGGAAAGATCTTATTGCGGCAATGCAATGGGGTGAATACTCTGAATTGCTATGAACAAAGTAGTTTTGACGACTTTGCAAGTATGAAGCGGGATAATCACAGGGTTAAAAATGACTACCCCGCTTTGCCTTGTTAACCAAAATTATTTATGCGTATGACTGTATCTATTAACCCATTTAGACATTTGTGAAAGATGAGCGGCATTAATAACACGCCTAGTTTCAGCACTGTATTGGTAAGAGGTATCTTGTTTTTTTCTTAGTATTTCGATATAAAGTTTAAACATCGCAATACGTTCAGTACGCTTTAACGCCCTTGATGCTGTCATATTAGAGACTAATAAAGATAAAGCTCCTCCAACTAAAACGCCAGAAAGAATATAAAAAAGTGTTAGATACATGGTACCGCCTTTTGTTTTTATTTTTGATAGACAAAATAATGGTAACAATATTTTAATTTACATAGACAGAATAAAATATTGTAACAGTTTGAAAAGAGGAGAGTTTAGTTAGCTTTACATTAATTTGTGCTGAATCTAAATCATGAGAAATTATATTTGTTTGTAATTCAGTACCTTTATAGGCAGAAATACGATTATCTCTAAGCGTAGTATAAGGGGGGATATTCCCTTTGATAGCAACCTCATTAAGATCTTTCGTAGAGGTGTTTTTTACTATTATTTTATACATTACACATTGGTTAGGTAATATGGATAATGGCTGATTAGCTGAATAAGGGGTGTCAATAACATCATCACAATGAGTATCGACGGCTTGTTGAAGTTGGATAATTAAGGGTTGGTTTTCACTGGCTGTTGCTTGAAGGTAGGCTAATGAAAGCAAGAAAAGAGTCATTAATAACGTTTTTAGGCTAAACATTGTGCATTCCTCAATAGAAGTATTGAGATTAGCTTAACAGTTGCTTAATAAGGGACTAGCAATTAGCGGGATAGTGGGTGCTAATTTTTTTATTGATGGGTAAAATATTATCTACCCACCATTGGTTTATATACCGTTAAATTAACTAATTTGAGCCATGATTTCTTCTGATATTTCTTTAATTGCTTTTGATCCATCCACAGCAATAACCGCTGAGTCAGTATTTTTAAAGTAATTAACAACAGCCATTGTACCCGTGGTTTCATCATAATAAATATCATGACGTTTATTGATAGCACCTTCATCTTGATCATCGGCACGCCCTGACAGCTCACCACCACAAACTCGGTAAGTTGGGTTAGCTTGTTTCGCTTTGCGAAATAACGCAACCCAACAATTCACGAAAAGACTACATTTCTATTCTTTCTGAGACTCAACTAAAAAAACGTCCACTATTGATGGAAGATGTTTTTTCTTGCTTATTATGCTCTTTAGCTGTTCGTTGGGTTACGTTATTTCGCTGTGCTCAATAATCTAACCCAACCTACCGTGCTACAAGGGTGGATGTGGAAAGTTTATCGCTTTAAAAACAAACAGTGGATCAATTTAATCGTCTT
>JAGLDT010000155.1 GCA_023145485.1 Cocleimonas sp.
AGAGACAGAGAGAGACAGACAGTGAAACAGAGAGAGACAGAGAGACACAGACAGTGAAACAGAGAGAGACAGACAGTGAAACAGAGAGAGACAGACAGTGAAACAGAGAGACACAGACAGTGAAACAGAGAGAGACAGACAGTGAAACAGAGAGCGATGACGCCCTTGCGTCCCCCGGAGGGCTGTTCCGTTCTATGACCACCACGACCACCACCCCCACCACCACCACCACCACCACCATCTGACTACCACCACTGACCACCACCACGACGAAAATAACCTCGGCGCGCTGACCATTCTGACCGACGGTGTGTTATTCTCATCCCAGGCTTCAAAAGACGGGGGGGGGGGCAGCCGGCCAGGACTGAGGCATCGGACATTCCTGTGCTCATAATATATATTTTGATACCCGGGGGAGGTCAGCATTCCGACGGCCGGGTGCACGATGTCAACATTTGATCGGTGGTTATTTTGGTGGGCCCCGTGTCGCTGCGGCCTGAAATAGGCTTCCAGCCGGCGGGGGGCTCCTTGCCGAGGGCTTGAAGAACCAGAGGCAGTTCGGGGCAGTGACGGAGATACTATCGCGACGCCCTCGATCATTCCCGTGCGGCTGTACGATAAGAAGGAGGGCAAGAATGAAGGAACAGCTAATTCCTTAGTTCTCGCGGGGAGTTTATCTCAGTCCTCCCGGCGAGCGAATGCTCTCGGTGCTTTTCTTGTTCTTTTTTGGGGGGTTTTTTTTCTTCTTTTTCTTCTCCTCTCAGTAAGCATGACCTTGGTTGTTTTCTAACGAGGGGAGGGAGAGTTTTAAAACTCGATCATCCCAGCCATCCCGGAGTGGGTGTGTCGTGGAGTGCGAGTTATTAAGAATTCGGCTAACGAGTGTGGATTTACGATCGCTTTTCCAGACGGCGTGCCTGATAGTAAGAGTATCACACTGACGTAAGTTAACACACTTACACACGCACGTACGCACATACACACACACACACGCGAACGCACACACGCACACACACAC
>JAGLDT010000156.1 GCA_023145485.1 Cocleimonas sp.
TGCTTAATATGCTCGATTGGCAAAGTCAGGCGGTGAAGCGTCTTTCTGAGTTAGAGGGGGGCGATGCAGATCGTTTACAGAAAGTGCTGAATCGTCTTGAAGAAAAGGCGAAGCAAATTTATAGTTTTAGGGGGCAATTAGGGCAAAATTTAAAACGTCATGCCTTTTTAAATTTACTCAGGCAGCGCGCAGGTATTGCAGGGAGTATGAATGGTTTTGATGTACCATTATTTAATTATTGGTTGCATCAGCCCCAAGAAAAACGAGTAGATGATCTCAAGCAATGGGTAGAACCTTACTCAATGGCATACGACGCTATTGAGATTGTATTGCAATTGATTCGTGAAAGTCGTAAAAGTGAAGAAGTGATTGCAGAAGATGGGTTTTTCCAAGCAGGCTTAAACCCTAATCGTGAGTATCAGCTCTTACGCATTGAGCTGTCTGAAGCTATGAATTATTACCCTGAGGTGAGTGCAGGAAAGCAGCGTTTCTCAGTACGTTTTGTAAGAGTAGAAGATTTAGCCGAGCGCGGAACACAAGAGTTAGAAAATGTTCCCTTCTCTCTCTTTTTATGTAGCCTTTAAATTGTAGCGGGTTAAAGGTATTTAACCCGCTTTGTGCTACCTTGAATCGCTGTTATTAAATTTTCATTCCTTAGAGAACCTCTAAAAAACCTGTGAATGAGTCTTTGAATCCATGATTTCGAATCTACCTTGCCACACCTACAGGTTATTAGAAGCTCTCCTTAGTAAATAGCATTGTGTGTTTCTTGAAAAGCTCCCACTGCCTCAGCCACATCCTCTGGGTTATCAAAGTGTGCAATATGAAATAATGCTTCTCCTTCGTGCACTAAAGGTAAGTTAGATTTGCCAATGACAATGCCACTTTTTATTGCCAAAATATGCTCTTCAGATTCTCCAAAAGGGTCACTTACAACGCCGAGTAAATCACCTTTATTGACCTGATCCCCTAAGGATAATACATTACGTAAAATACCACTTTGTGATGCTCTTACCCATGAGCTTGAATTTGCTAATAAGGGTTTATTGTAAATATCACAGTGCTTGCCATCAGGGAGCATATCTAATCGGCGCATTACATTGATAATGCCTTTAACGCCTGCACGAATCGCGACCTCATTAAAGCGTAAAGCCTCTCCAGCTTCATATAATAAAATAGGAATGCCCAGATCAGAAACAGCTTTGCGCATTGAACCCTCAAGCAGTTTTTTTGAGTTAATCACAACAGGTGCATGAAAGGCGCAAGCCATACTTTGAATTTCAGCGCCATTGTTTGGTCCATCATTTAATGCAGCGCGTATTTGTGGTAGGTTTTCTCTGGCTGTTGCACCTGTGTGCAAGTCTATCCCATGTGTACATTTAGCGGCAATTTCTTGGATAAAAATATGTGCTAGACGGGCAGCCATTGAGCCATGATCAGAACCTGGGAAGAAACGGTTTAGGTCTCGCCGATCAGGTAGATAGCGAGACTGAGAGATAAAGCCATAGACATTGACAACAGGAACAGCAATCAAAGTGCCGCTGAGTGTGTCAATTTCTTCTTTTTCTGTATTGATAAGGCGACGAATAATCTCAACACCATTAATTTCATCGCCATGAACGGCTGCGCTAACGAACAGTATTGGGCCTGGTTTTTTCCCGTTGATGACATGCACAGGCATAGAAACGGATGTATGTGTATAAAGTGGCGGTAACTCTAGGTCAATCGAACGTTGCTGACCTGGTTGTACCGTTATGCCACCTATTGTTATATTATTACCCACTTCATGTCCCCTTGTCGCACTATGCTTTTAAGGAGATATCCTTGCAAGTTGCAACGTTTAGTTTATGTTTTTCAGTTTCTTGGCGTTTTTTTCTTGCTTGAGTTGTATTGTTTTTTCAAGAAAATCAATAATCATTCCTGCAATGTCTTTACCTGTTGCTTTTTCTATTCCTTCTAATCCAGGAGATGAGTTAACTTCCATCACAACAGGGCCATGATTAGCCCGTAAAATATCAACTCCCGCAACACTTAATCCTAAAATTCTTGCAGACCTAACGGCTGTTGAGCGTTCTTCTGGTGTGATCTTTATTAACTTCGATGTACCGCCTCGGTGTAGATTAGAGCGAAACTCCCCCGCTTTTGCACGACGTTCCATTGCAGCGACGACTTTGCCATCAATGACAAAACAACGAATATCAGCCCCTTTTGCTTCTTTAATATATTCTTGTACTAGAATATTAGCTTTTAGACCCATAAAGGCTTCAATGACGCTGCTTGCAGCTTGTTTGGTCTCTGCTAATACTACGCCAATACCTTGAGTACCTGAGAGTAGTTTTATGACCAGTGGCGCACCACCAACCATGCGAATTAAATCTTCAATTTCATCAGGGCGATTAGCAAACCCTGTGACAGGCAGACCAATGCCTTTACATGACAGCATTTGTAATGAATGCAATTTGTCACGTGAGCGTGTAATGCCAACTGACTTATTGAGTGAAAGAATATCCATCATCTCAAATTGACGTACAACAGCAGCACCATAAAAGCTGACAGAAGCACCAATACGGGGTATGACTGCATTCATGTCATTTAGTTCTTTACCATGAAAATGAAGGGTGGGTTTATGTGATGCAATCGTCATATAGCAACGTAAAAAATCCACTATCACCGCTTTATGTCCACGACTTTTTGCTGCTTCAAGCAGTCGTTGGGTGGAATATAAATGTTTATTTCTAGAGAGAATGGCAATGTTCATAATAGATATCCTTATACAGTTATGAGGGGTGGGATGGACTTAAGGAATGCGCATGAAATAACGTCCCCATTCTGACTTGTTTTTATTGATACCCAATGTGATATAGCTTACTTGAGAGCAATTAATCTAAAACAAACCATTTGCATGATCACTCGGTCGTTATTAATTGTACATATTTCGTATAGTGTTCAATGTTAAAGAATAAAACTTTAATTAAAGTCTAAAAAATTCTGAGTTTAATAAGATAGGTAGGATTTACTAGTAAAGACGAGAGGCGCTAGAGGCTGGTGTATTTTCTAACGCAGGTACATCCTACGATTTTCTTCATAACTTAAGTGATGAAGAGGAGTGCTGTATTGTAGGTAATTTGCATCCTTTTTATGTGAGTATATCGGTCTCCTGATAGGCTAGGCTTGGATAAAAAACCTGTAATTCTTTATTACTTAAATCGTTAGAACCCGCAAGATAAGATGCGTTCGGGTTAATCATCAAGTCGTTGTGTTTTTGCAGTGCTTGGCGACCAATAAGCATACGAAAACGCATATTGTCACGATCCGTTAATGTGATTTCAATCGGCAAATGCTGTGTTCCCATAGAAAGATGGCTTTGAATAACATAACGTTTTTCCCATTGCCCCCCTGAATTACAAACGGCGCGTTGATCAATCAAAGGTGCTTCACAGTTTAAAATAACGTCACGATTACGTTGGATAGGATGTAACGAAAAGCGTACGAAATCACAACTATTACGTTTGATACGTTTTACTTCAAAGGCATGTAAAGCAGATGTTCTAGCACCTGTATCAACCTTGGCTTTAATAGCAGGAAGATTTAGCTCAGGTAATGCAACCCATTCGCGCCACCCAATATAAATTTTATTTGACAAAACTTTTCCTCTGTAGTGTGTATTTACAACAACAATAGGTATTTAACGGAGACCCAAGGTGCTACCTTTGGCATATTTTCCGTAAAAAACAATATTGTGGTGGCGTTTTATTGAACAAAAATTAAATTCACAATCCTATAATCTAGTCAAAATGAAAAAAATAGGTAATTTAATTTTTTTATAGGGGGCAGAAAGCATTAATCAATAGCATGAAAACATGCGGTGCTTAATTGTGTTGTTAAGTCTAAATATAGTCATAAAAATGTATTATAATGGGATACTTAGCATATCAGGGGAGGGGTTGTAATGACTCAGTCAGTTAGGGGAGAACCTTGTCTTTTGTTGAATTGTCCCCATGCTTGCAGAATTGGTTTCAGAAAAGTCAGTTGGGGCTGATGATTTAGATTATGATATTTTTTGAAATTAAAAGGGTATCTTTCTTGTGATAAATACATACATATACTGGTGAACCAGGGAGAAAACACACATCATGATTGGAGCAGTTGCCAAAA
>JAGLDT010000157.1 GCA_023145485.1 Cocleimonas sp.
TAGTTTTAGGTATCTTTATTCCATTAATTGTAACCAACTGTGCCATTATTGGCAGAGCCGAAGCCTATGCCTCCAGAAATGCGCTACTTCCCGCTATTGTTGATGGTATTATGATGGGCATTGGTTTTATGCTGGTACTGGTTACATTGGCGGCTATGCGTGAAATAATTGGCAGTGGCACTCTATTTACCAATGCTGAAGTCATGTTTGGTGGATGGGCTAAGGATTTAACGATTCATGTGTTTGATGATTATAAAGGCTTCCTCTTAGCGATTCTTCCCCCAGGTGCATTTTTGGGAATGGGCTTTTTAATTGCCTTTAAAAATATAGTGGATAAGCAACTTGAAAAGCGCAAGAAATCTTCACTTAATGCAATTCCTGTTGCAGTTGAAAATAGCTAGTTCTAAAATATCGTCCTATGAATAAAAACAAACGCCACGAGATTCTTACCCGCTGGCAGGCGGATAACCCCGAACCAACCACTGAGTTAAATTTCACTTCAACCTTTGAATTATTAATAGCGGTTATTTTATCCGCACAGGCGACCGATAAAGGGGTTAATAAAGCCACTGCTAAATTGTACCCTACTGCCAATACTCCAGAAGCGATTTTTGCATTGGGTGAAGAGGGCTTGAAAACGTATATTAAAAGCATCGGTCTTTATAATAGCAAAGCCAAAAATATTATTAAAACCTGTCAAATGCTGATTGAGTTGCATGATTCGACTGTCCCTAATAATCGCCCTGACTTAGAAGCGTTACACGGTGTTGGCAGAAAAACAGCAAATGTGGTGCTTAATACCGCTTTTGGACAATTAACGATGGCGGTCGATACGCATATTTTTCGTGTAGCCAATAGAACAGGGTTTGCTAAAGGGAAAAATGTAGTCGAGGTTGAGAAAAAACTACTTCGCACCATCCCAAAAGCGTTTATGCTTCATGCACACCACTGGTTTATTTTACACGGGCGTTATATCTGTGTGGCAAGAAAGCCAAAATGTATGGCTTGCTTAATTAGTGATTGTTGTGATTTTAAAGAGAAAACGGAGTAGGGCGGAATACAATGTTTGGAACCGATCGAAATGCAATGAGGAAGTTCTATTGTGATAGTTGGCAGAAATTTATCAGTGATCAATTACTATCAGCATTAGAGCAACAGGTTGTTAGCGTAGTGAAATTACACCCTGAATATCATCAAATACTAGAAAATCCTGAAGTATCATTGGATGCCGACTTTTCACCTGATATGGGTGAGAGTAATCCCTTTTTGCATATGGGAATGCATCTCGGCTTGCATGAGCAAATATCAACGAATCGTCCTACTGGAATCCAAGAGCTATATCAACAATTAGTGATTAAACACGG
>JAGLDT010000158.1 GCA_023145485.1 Cocleimonas sp.
AAAAGGCTGAAAAAATAGAGTCTGACTCAAAGCCTGAAGAGGCTGAAAAGACAGATAGTACTAAGAAATCAGAAAAAAACAAACCTAAAGGTCGGCGTGGTATTCGCTTAAAGAAGGAGCTTTAGGGAAAAAATAAACTAATAGTTAAATAGGCTTTTGCTTTAAATAAGTTAACGTTTGTTTGAGAAGGAGGGTGCAAGACATAATGTCTCAACGTTAAAAGTGAGACGTTATGTCGAGCATACTCCTAACTATTTAATTGAATTTAAATAATTGTGTGGTGAAAGGATAGATCATGAAAACGATGTATAAAGGCGTCTTAACCGTTGTAGCAGCAACTCTTGTGGCTTCAGCTGCAATAATAGCAACAAATGCTAATACAAAAGATGCAACCGGGGATGATGCTAAAGATAAAGAAGATGCGGTATCAACAACAGTAACGGATGTAAAAGCAGTTGCAAAAACAGCTCAAGAGAAAGTTGCTGATGTGGCAAAAGATGCGACGACTGCTATTGAAAAAACAGCAGATTCAGTTGTTTCAACCACAGCAAAAGGAGTAGCAGCTGTTGCGGCTACTGGTGCTGCGGTAGCAGTAGCTTTAGATAAAGCTACCGATGCTAAGCAAGAGACCGATCCAAAAATAGCGGAAAAAACAGTACCCGTAGCTGAAAAGAAAGATGAAGCTACAACTGTTTCTTCTGAAATGAAAACGGCGGAGACAGCCACGGCTGATACTACAAAAAAAGAAGGTAGCTATCCACCCCCGCCTCCTGGTCCTTTTACAGAAAAGAAAGAAGGAATAGTTGAACCAGTACAAGAGGTTGCAGGGAAGCCTGTTGCACCTAAAGCACCTGTTGCAATGGAAGCACCTAAAGCACCTGTCGCACCAACAGTCGTCGGTGGTACTACTGGTACCGACACGACAACAGCTGATGCTGTGAGTAAGGAAATAACGGAAGCTGGTATCAAGGCACCTGAGGCTCCAAAAGTAGAGATTACAACACCTGAGAAACCAGTAGCTGTAGAGGTGAAAACACCAACAGCTTCAGCTCCACAAGCAGTTGTTATTGAAGCTGCTGTTCCTAAAGCAGAGGACGCAACTGCGACAAAGGTTGTTGAGTCTTCAGAGGTAAAGCCACCGAGTGAGCCGAAAATAAAGGCACAAACAGAGGGCGCGGTATCAGACGTTCCTGTTAAAGCAACCGCACTTGAAATATTGAAAGCGGCCCAAAATACAGCAGCGGCAACAGTAACTAATGTTGCGATTGAACCAGTAAAAGCAATGGTAGCACCTGCTGCAAATCTTGGTGTACCTACAATGCCAAAGACGGCAGAGTTAAAAGCCCCCATTGCACCTGTAGAAATAAAAGCACCTACAATGCCAAAGATGATGGTGTTAACAGCACCAGAAGCACCAAAGCCAAGTGGTATGCCTAAAGCAGGTATTCAGCAAGCTGTACCAATGATGCCTCCTCAAGGGTTCATGATGCCACAAGGTATGCCTCCTCAAGGTATGATGATGCCTCAGGGAATGATGATGCCTCCTCAGATGATTAATGGACAACGTGTCATGATGGTTCCAGTGTATCCTGCAAATATGGGGAGACCTGCTTATCCTTATGGGTACCAAATGCCGTTTCCTAATATGATACCTCAGGGGCAAGCCGTGAAACCTAATCCGCAACAGCAACCAATACCAGCGGAGAAAACAGAGAAATAAAATGATATCAGTCATTGGGAACTTAAAGGGTGGTACAGGAAAAAGTACTGTTGCTTTTAATTTGTCTTTATGGGTAGCAACTAATCGTAATGTACATGTTGTTGTCTATGATTTTGACCCACAGGAAACTTTGACTGATGCATTAGAAATTAGGATCGAGGATGGTTATCAACCTTGTATCATACCGAAAAATAAACTAGCCGATTTGGATCAGGAAGGGGAAAATACTGAGGTTTTAGTTGATATCGGTATGTCTGATATGGATGCTATGAAAACAGCAATCCAAAAAGCAGATAGAATAATTGTACCGATTGCACCGAGTCAGGCGGATGTATGGTCAACACAACGCTTTATCAAAATGGTTGTCGATATTTGTGGGTCAAATATGCCTGAAGTAGTGGGGTTTATGAATCGATCAGATACACATGTTGCCGTTCGGGAAACAGATGAAGCCTTTGACGCTTTATCAACATTGGATGTGATGAAGATGTTAGATCAAAGGCTTTATCAAAGAACAGCCTACCGTCGTTCATTTAGCGAGGGACTGTCAGTGTTTGAGATGGATGCTAAATCAAAGGCATCTTTGGAAGTAGATGCTTTGGGAAAAGCACTTTATTGATAATTCTGTTGAGCCTTTTTTAGAAGGTGACAGCATAAGTATAATGAGAAATTGAGGAAAGTGTAATGTATATAGTACGATGGTTAACTAGTCATCCAATCGTTGCAATATGGGCGCTAACCATAATTGCTTTACTGTTGAGTATGGGGGGAGGGAAGAAACATGAAACGAATGTAGCCTCTAGTGAACAGACCAATACTGTTAAACAAGGCGAGCCTGCAACAACGGATGAGAAGTCTGGAGTAGAATCAAAGAGTAGTACAGAAAATCATTCTGATGGACAGGCTGTTAATACAGCAGTAGGGATGCCATCGGCATCGGCTAATGTGTTAGCAGATGACTCACCTTCTGCTAAAGCAAATGCTAGTGTTCAAAAAGATGGGGCAACTACATCACTCGGTGGTTTAGAAGGTAAGCCAACGGATGATTTATTATTAATGGCAAGAGAGGCTTTTTGGAATAACGGATTGGATGAAGCAGCTTCCATTTATCAGGAATTAATCCAACGAGAGCCAAAGGTTGTGGAACATAAAGGTGAATTAGGTAATGTTTATTGGAGACAAGGCTTTCCTCAAAAAGCTGCTAGTCTTTATGCAGAAATTGCAATACCAATGATTGAAAATGGCAAGGCTAGCCGTGTTGAAAATATGGTTGGATTTATTAGACAGCATCATCCAGAGAAAGCGACTGAAATAGAAAAGCGCTTGCAGGGCTTAAGCAAGTAGCTTGGTAATTGGGAGTAAGTAAAATGCCTCAAAGTAGTGATTTAAATAAAGAGTATCTCAAAGAAATTGAGAGTGAACTGCGCGATTTTGAGCAGAAATCAGCAGGTAGTGATAAGACCATGCGCCTTATTGTTTACCCTGCGATACTCGCCTTTATCATTTTAGCAACCTATGGTTTTTACTTGATTCAATCCTTAGCATCGGATGTTAACCATATGGCAAGAACGATGGAGGGTATGGCTGACTCTGTGGATAGAAATATGAATTCTATTGCAACAACGATGACAGGTATGAATGGTGATGTGAATGTCTTAACAGGAACTATTAAAGGAATGTCGGCTGATATAGGGGACATGAGCGACAATACAAAAACAATGGTGGATAGTATTGGTAAGATGAAAAATGCGACCTATGATATGGCTGCTTCTACCAATAATATGCAACGTGATATGTGGAGCTTGAACCAAAATATTTCTACACCACTCAGTGTGATGAATAAATTTTTACCATGGAAAAATAATACCAATGGGCCATTTCCTGGATCAGCTGCACCTTTGCCACCCTCTTATTATCCTCAGGCTTTACCACAACCGTTCCCTCTATTGCAACAAAACCCTATCATTCCGCAACAAATTTTACCCCAGCTACCCATAGCTCCTACATTACCTGTTTTGCCAGCTACGAGCATTGGTGGTCAGAGTTCACTTGGAATACTATCCAATATAAGTGGGAAAAAAGTTAATTACCTACCACCAGCTCTCCCTCTTGAACCTAATGCTGTTTCTTTTCCTGCAACAAATATCTAATCATATAATCTTAGAGGTGATTTTATAATGACGACTGAGAACAAAATGTCGCAACGCCTAGATCGTTTACAAAAGCATTTGAAACGTGAAAACCCTGTGCTTGTGTCGGTCGTAGACCGTTACCGTGTTTTGGATCAAGTAGCACAAAAAATTGGTTTATTGAAACCCACTGAATCTTATGCAACACAAATCTCATGGTGGCCATTAGTTTCCGTACTAGGAACATTTTCGGCGGGTAAATCCAGTTTTATTAATTCCTATTTAGGGATTGATATTCAGCAAACAGGAAATCAGGCTGTTGATGATCGTTTTACGGTTGTTTCCTATAGCAACGAGCCTGAAGTTCGCACCCTTCCCGGATTAGCACTGGATGGAGATCCTCGTTTTCCTTTCTATAGAATCAGCAAAGAAATAGAAGAAGTTAGCGAAGGAGAAGGTGCAAAAATAGATAATTATCTGCAAATGAAGATAATTCCTAGCGAAAAAGTCCGCGGTAAAATCCTCATTGACTCCCCAGGATTTGATGCTGATGAGCAACGTAAATCGATTTTAAGAATTACTGATCATATTATTGATCTGTCTGATTTAGTGTTGGTCTTCTTTGATGCACGCCACCCTGAGCCTGGGGCGATGAAAGACACGCTAGAGCATTTAGTGCGAGGTTCACAGCGACGCAATGAAAGCGGTAAGTTCTTATTTATCCTGAATCAAATTGATACCTCAGCACGTGATGACAATCTTGAGCAGATTGTAGCATCTTGGCAAAAAGCACTGGTTCAAGCAGGGCTTGTTTCAGGGCGCTTCTATGTTATGTTCAATAAAGACCTTGCCGTGCCTGTGGGTGATAAAAATGTTTGGGATCGTTATGTTTCAAAGCGTGATACTGATTATGATAAAATAATAAAGCGTATGGAAGGCGTAAACGAAGACCGTGTTTATCGCATTATGAGTGGTATGGAGTCTCTTGTTAATCAAATCGAACAACAGGCGATTCCTCAGCTTATTCAGGCGACACAATCATGGCGTAAACGCGTTCTTTGGCTGGATGCTATTATTATTTCCCTGCTTTTTGGCGTCTCTTCTTATGCAACACATGAGTTAGGCATGTGGAGCTTTTCTGAGTTACCTTCACCGACAGTCTTAATTTCTTCTGGCATTGCCTTTGTTGTGGTCTTTATTGCCTTGCATTTCTTTATTAGAGGAAAAGTAGCAAATAGTATTGCTGCAACCCTTAATGAAGAAGAATCCTATGGAAATGTTCGAGCTGCTTTTTTGAAAAACACACGTTTTTTCCGTAGTATTCTCATTGATAAGCCTGCAGGCTGGGGAAGGGCAACGATCAATAAACTTGATAATATTCGCCAAGATATAGAGTCCTTTGTGCAAGAATTAAATGATGTTTTTAGTCATTCTGCTAAAAAAGAACCTGAAAGAAAAATCGGCGAAGAGCATAAAGAAAAGTAGTTTTATCTCTTTAACGTCACTCCCGCTTGCTTCGCTCAAAAAGCCGTTGCTTTGGGTGGAGTGAATGAGAGATAGTCGGTACTTTTCTATTACATTGGCAAATAAATTATTCACCATCTCGCAATGATATGGTGTCATTGCCCAAAAAATATCAGCATGAGCTGAAATATAAAAATACTCCCCCCTCCTACTCCTTACTAAACCAATAGAGAAACGTTGTGAGCAAAGTTACCAGTAAATCCCAAGAACTATTTTTAAAAGCCCAAGAAACTATCCCAGGCGGTGTTAACTCCCCCGTTCGCGCTTTCAAAAGCGTTGGAGGAACACCTTTGTTTATCGAAAGAGCAGAAGGTGCTTATCTTTATGATGTTGATGGTAAGCGTTATATTGATTATGTCGGTTCTTGGGGGCCAATGATAGCAGGTCATGCTAACCCTGAAATTATTGAAGCAGTACAACAAGCTACAGTAAAAGGCTTGAGCTACGGTGCACCAACAGAAATTGAAATTACAATGGCAGAGCGCATTACAGCGTTAATGCCTTCGATTGAAATGGTGCGCATGGTCAGCTCAGGTACAGAGGCTACTATGTCAGCTATTCGTCTTGCACGTGGCTTTACTGGTCGTGACAATATTGTTAAATTTGAAGGCGGTTATCATGGTCATGGCGACTCGTTACTCGTTAAAGCGGGTTCGGGGGCATTAACTTTAGGTGAGCCAAATTCCCCTGGTGTTCCTGCAGCCTTGGCAAAGCATACACTCACCCTTGATTATAATAATATTGAACAAGTTGATGCTTTATTTGAAAAAATGGGCAATGAAATTGCCTGTATTATTGTAGAGCCTGTTGCTGGCAATATGAACTGTATTCCTCCTGTTGAAGGCTTTTTAGAAAAACTCCGTGAAGTCTGTGACAAACATGGTTCAGTATTAATTTTTGATGAAGTGATGACAGG
>JAGLDT010000159.1 GCA_023145485.1 Cocleimonas sp.
TTTCGTGTTGCATTAGGTGGTGCGCAATCTGTTTATGATATAAAACCTGATTTAACCACGTTAGGAAAAATTATCGGTGGTGGCATGCCTGTTGGCGCTTTTGGTGGACGTAAAGACATTATGCAAGCTTTGTCACCTCTTGGCCCTGTTTATCAAGCAGGGACTTTATCAGGTAACCCCATTGCAATGGTTGCAGGTTTAAAAACATTGGAAATTATCTCTAGAGAAGGTTTCTATGAAGAGTTAACGGCAAAGACCACTGCTTTTGTGGCGGATATGTTAGCAGTTGCAAAGAAAAATAATATTGCGTTAACCAGCAGTCAAGTGGGTGCAATGTTTGGCTTGTTTTTTACCGATGTTGAAGGGGTAAAAAGCTTTGCTGAAGCGACTCAATGTAATGTTGAACAGTTTAATCAATTCTTTCATGGGATGTTGGATGCGGGTGTGAACTTAGCGCCTTCTGCTTATGAGGCTGGATTTGTATCAAGCGCACATACCGATGAAGATCTTAAGCAAACAGTAGATGCCGCTGACAAAGTATTCTCATCATTAACTTAATCGCAATTAAAGGCTAAATTATCAAGGAACTAAATCTTCTATTAGCACTCTCACCATTAGAGTGCTAATATGTGCTCAGACACTAAGGAAAAATTTAACTATGAGCACACATACGATACATAATCAGCTAATACCTGTAACAGCAGGCAGTATTGACAGCTATATTCAATCGGTTCATGAATTGCCTGTCTTAACGGTAGCAGAAGAAAAAGAGTTAGCATTTCGCCTACGCGATAATGAAGACCTTGATGCTGCGCGAATGTTGATTTTACATAATTTACGCTTTGTGATTAAAGTAGCACGTGGTTATAACGGTTATGGGCTTCCATTAGCAGATTTAGTGCAAGAAGGGAACGTAGGTTTGATGAAAGCGGTTAAGCGTTTTGATCCTACTATGAATGTTCGCTTGGTTTCCTTTGCAGTGCATTGGATTCGTGCAGAAATGCATGAGTATATTTTGCGTAACTGGAAAATAGTAAAAGTTGCAACCACTAAGGCCCAACGTAAATTATTTTTCAATCTTCGTAGCAGTAAAAAGCGTTTAGGTTGGTTAAATCAAGCTGAAGTCAATGATGTTGCTGATACGCTAGGTGTTACTAGCAAAGATGTGATGGAAATGGAAAAACGCATGAGTGGGCAGGATTTAGGCTTTGATCTTGCACCAGGGCAAGATGATGATGATAATGCCTATTCTCCTAGTTTGTATTTAAAAACAGAGCAACAAGACCCTTTAGAGGCGTTGGAAGAACAAGATTGGGAAGATCATAAACAAGCAATTTTTACTAAAGCATTAGCTAAACTAGATGAGCGTAGTCAAGATATTCTCGCTAGTCGTTGGTTGTCAGATAAAAAAGCGACATTGCAAGACCTAGCGGGTAAGTATGGTATTTCTGCTGAGCGTATTCGTCAGTTAGAAAGCAATGCAATCAAAAAAATTCGTGAGTCTATTGTTGCTTAAAAAACTATCCAGTTATTATTTTAGATATAAAAAAGCCGCTAAATCAGCGGCTTTTTTTTGTACTTTAATTTTTTAAATCTTAGGCAAAAACAACTGAAAAGAAACTAAACCATGAGAAAGCTATAAGCCCCACAACCATTAGCATAGGTAAACCAAAATCTAAACTAAACATATTTCGCTCCGATAATAGTGAATTACTACTCGAATAGTAGTGTATTGTTGTATTCTTATCAAGCATCATAAATATTAAGTATAAGAATTATGATAAATTGTTGCATTTTAGAGAACGAAGGACGACTATTAATGGATGAGTAAAAAGCCTAAACCAATAGATTTTGAAGCCACAATGCTAGAATTAGCATCATTAATTGATAAAATGGAACAAGATGATTTATCGTTAGAAGAATCACTCAAAGATTTTGAACGAGGCATTTCATTAACGAGGATATGTCAATCCTCGCTGAAAGATGCAGAACAACGTATTAAAATCCTTACTCAGGGTATTGAGGAAGAGTTTTTGACGGACAAATAAATATAAATAATATGATGAATAATAAATGAGACCTGTTGCAGAGCTCACTCAATATCAGCTAAGAATAGAGAATGTCTTAAGCAATAGTATCCCTGATGCAAATATTGAACCCTGTTTATTGCACAAAGCCATGCGATATTCTGTTTTGGGTGGAGGGAAAAGAATTCGACCCTTACTGGTTTATGCCGCGGGTGAGTGCTTTCAGGTTGATAAGAAAACTTTAGATGCCCCTGCTGTTGCGATAGAGTGCTTACATGCCTACTCTTTGGTACATGATGACTTACCCTCAATGGATGATGATGATTTACGTCGCGGTAAAGCGACAACTCATAAAGCATTTGATGAAGCAACAGCCATTCTGGCGGGTGATGCACTACAAACATTAGCATTTGAGCTATTATCTTCTCCTCTGCACAATATCTCCTTAAAAAACCAGCTAAAACTCATTAATATCTTGAGTAAAACAGCAGGATCATTAGGTATGGTCGGTGGGCAGGTCATTGATCTATCATCAACGGGTAAAATACTGTCAGAACAGCAACTTGAGAATATGCACTTGCATAAAACAGGTGCACTAATAAGAGCAAGTGTGATGATGGGAGCAAACTGTTCTGAACAGTTAACAGAGCAACAGCAAATAGCATTAGAACAATATGCCTTTTGCATCGGTTTAGCTTTTCAAGTCCAAGATGATATTTTAGATATTGAAAGTGATACAGCGACATTAGGCAAACAGCAAGGTGCTGATATTGCAGCTAATAAAGCAACGTATCCTGCCATTTTAGGCATGCAAGCGGCAAAAGCGAAAGTGCTGAATTTATATCAGTCCTCCTATCATGCACTTTCATGTTTTGGTGAAGAAGCTAATTTATTAAGAGAAATTGCTGATTTTATTGTAAAAAGGAATCGGTAGTTTTTCTCCTTACTCCTTAGTACTTAGCTAGTCTATATTTGCTGGGTACAGTGCTACAGATGGTTAACGTGCTTTATGTTAGATCAAATTAACTCCCCTGAAGAACTACGCTTAATTGATAGAGAACAATTGCCTAAGGCATGTGATGCATTACGCAATTGTTTGTTAGAAACCGTTGCCGATACGGGAGGTCATTTTGCGGCAGGGTTAGGGACAGTAGAATTAACGATTGCATTGCATTATGTTTTTGATACGCCTAATGATCGCTTGATCTGGGATGTAGGGCATCAAGCCTATGGGCATAAAATTATTACGGGGCGACGCGATGAAATCAAAACAATTCGTCAAAAAGGTGGACTAGCGCCTTTTCCACGTCGTGAAGAAAGTGAATACGATGCTTTTGGTGTAGGACATTCTAGCACCTCCATTAGTGCTGCTTTAGGAATGGCGGTTGCTTCCAAACAGTTAGGTCATCAGCGTCAATCTGTTGCGATTATTGGTGATGGTGCAATGACCGCAGGGATGGCGTATGAAGCGCTCAATAATGCGGCTGATCTCAATGCTAATATGTTGGTTGTTCTCAATGATAATGATATGTCGATTTCGCCTAATGTCGGTGGTTTGAGTAAATATTTAACTCGTTTGCTATCCAGTCGCTTTTATTCTTCTGTGCGGGAAGGGGGGAAGAAAGTACTTTCAAAAACACCCTTAATGCAGGATTTTGCACGCAGGGCAGAAGAGCATACAAAAGGAATGCTCTTACCAGGCACCTTATTTGAAGAAATGGGCTTTGTCTATTATGGGCCTGTTGATGGGCATGATGTGATTGAGCTAGTAAAAATTTTAGAGAATATCAAATCAATCGATGGGCCTAAATTTCTACATGTAGTGACACAAAAAGGCAAAGGCTATAAACCTGCTGAACAAGATCCTTGTCGGTATCATGCCGTTCCTGTCTTTGATTTGCAAACAGGTGTTATACCTGTAAAAAAAGCACCAATACCCACTTATACTCAAGTCTTTGGTGAATGGTTATGTGATATGGCCGCGGAGGATAAGCGTTTGGTGGGAATTACTCCTGCAATGCGCGAAGGCTCTGGGCTGGTCGAGTTCTCAGAACAATATCCTGAGCGTTATTTTGATGTAGCGATTGCAGAACAACATGCGGTAACACTTGCGGCAGGAATGGCCTGTGAAGGGCTTAAACCAATAGTGGCGATTTATTCTTCTTTTTTACAACGAGCCTATGATCAATTAATTCATGATGTTGCTTTGCAAAATTTAGCAGTTGTCTTTGCGATTGATCGAGCGGGGTTAGTCGGAGCCGATGGTGCAACCCATTCAGGAAACTATGATTACTCTTATTTGCGCTGTATTCCTAATATGATTGTTATGGCTCCAACAGATGAAAATGAATGTCGGCAAATGCTGTACACTGCCTTTCTTCAAGACGCCCCTACCGCTGTGCGTTACCCTAGAGGAAAAGGGGTTGGGATAAAGCCAAAGAAGAAAATGCAGCAAATTCCAATTGGTAAAGGGGAAATTTTACAACAGGGAAGCAGTATTGCCATCTTATTATTTGGCTCTCTTTTGAGTGCGTGTACTGCAGCAACAGATACCTTATCTGCAACCTTAGTGAATATGCGTTTTGTCAAACCGTTAGATGAAGATTTGTTAATAGAACTAGCAGGGCAATATGAACTGATTGTGACTGTTGAAGATAATGCCATTAATGGCGGAGCAGGCAGTGGGGTTAATGAATTTTTATTAAGACAGAATATAAACATTCCCATACTCAATTTAGGCATACCTGATAGCTACCTTGAGCATGCCGAGCGTGAACAGCAGTTAAGCTCAATCGGTTTAGATGCCGAGGGTCTTATTAAATCCATTCAATCATTTTACCAATCATCGTTTGCTGTATCGCAACAAATCCGCCCTAAAGGAGTACTACTTGCGTCTTAGCTATAGCTTCGTTACTATCTGCAAGCTTTTTTAGGGTGTTTACCCTATATTACCCTCGATTTAGAACTCATAATAATGCCAGCTAAGTACACCCTGAAAATAGTGACTGATTTTGCTTCTGCCCATACACTTCGTGATTACCCCGGTGCATGTAGCCGTCTTCATGGACATAACTGGAAAGTAGAAGCAGAAGTTGTTGCAACCGAATTGAATGAAATTGGTATGGCGATTGATTTTAAGGAAATTAAAAAAGCGGCTCGTGAAATTGCTGCTGAGTTAGACCATTATTATTTAAATGATTTAAAGCCCTTTCAAAAAATCAATCCAACAGCCGAAAATATAGCACGGTATTTTTATCAGCAGTTAGCTCAAAAAATAAACAATGATACAATTACCGTCTCACGATTAACGCTTTGGGAAACAGAGCGTGCCTGTGTTACTTATAGTGAAGACTAATGAAATAATGGTTTTGTTGCTTGGCGTGAATTTCAGCATTTACCTTTGATCTTTGGCTAAAATAGAACTAATCTCTTTAATTAACATCGTTTATCTTGTTAAGCTGTGATTTATGTATCTTTCGTTACAGTTGCCCACACTTAGTTAAGGCATGCTTTTTTAATATGTCAAGGAATGAGGGGATATGGGCAAGCTGATAATAAATAATATAAGGGGTTTCAATGCTTCCACAAAGAACACTAAAAGAGATCGTTAAAACGGTCAGTATAGGTTTGCACTCAGGTAAAAAAGTTGAGTTGGTTTTACGTCCTGCTACGGTAAATACAGGTATTATATTTCGTCGTGTTGACCTTGATCCAATTGTTGAGATTAAAGCAGAAGCTGATGCTGTCGGTGAAACTATGCTGAGTACTACACTGGTTAAAGACGGTGTTAAAATATCCACGATTGAGCATATTATGTCTGCCTTTGTCGGTTTAGGTATCGATAATGCCTATGTTGATATTAATGCAGTAGAAGTTCCCATTATGGATGGAAGTGCCGCTCCTTTTATTTACTTAATCCAAGATGCAGGTATTAAAGAACAATTCACACCCAAAAAATTTGTTAAAATAATTAAGCCCATAAAATTTAAAAATGAATCAGGCTGGGCTGAACTCACTCCTTTTGATGGTTTTAAAGTCTCCTTTGAAATTGATTTTGACCATCCCGCGGTTAGAGATACACGTCAATTTTTATCATTAGACTTATCCCATCACTCTTATGTACGTGAAATTAGTCGTGCTAGAACCTTTGGTTTTATGCGTGATGTCGAGCTTTTTCGTTCAAAAAATATGGGGTTAGGTGGAAGCTTAAACAATGCTATTGTTCTCGATGATTTCCGCATTTTGAATCAAGATGGCTTACGTTATAAGGATGAGTTCGTAAAGCATAAAATATTGGATGCGGTTGGTGATTTATACACATTAGGTCATGGTATTATTGGGGCTTATCATGGGCATAAATCAGGTCATGCGATTAATAACCTTCTCCTGCGCGAATTATTAAAGCAACGAGATGCTTGGGAAATAATAACACTTGACCATGAAAAGAAAGCCCCCGTTGCGTTTATTGGAGATTACTATCTAGCGTAAATCCTTCGGCTTTAATACTAAAATTAGCATCGGGCAATCTATAAAAATAAATAAACTAATCACTTTATTTTTTCAGCGAATTCATAACTACATGACTGTTCCTATTGAGGCAGTAATGATTCATTTTCAAATAATGATTGAATACTTTCTCGCTGACGAATCACATAAGTTTTTTTACCATCAACTAATATTTCAGCGACTCGTGGGCGTGTATTGTAATTAGATGACATGGTGAATCCATAAGCACCTGCGGAGCGTATGGCTAATAGATCATTTTGTTGAATATCAAGGATTCGATTTTTACCTAAAAAATCGCTTGTTTCACAGATAGGGCCGACCACATCATATTCTTGTGCTGAAGCGTTATCTTTTTTTGCAACAGGAATAATCTCTTGCCATGCTTGATAGAGGGCAGGGCGAATTAAATCATTCATTGCAGTGTCAACAATGGCAAAATTCTTTTCTTCACTGTGCTTAAGGTACTCAACTTTTGTTACTAAAATGGCACTATTGGCAACAATAGCTCGACCAGGTTCGATCAGTACCTCATATTTTTTAAGCTTACTATTGGTAAATAATCTTTTAGTATAGTCAGAGGGTAAGGGAGGCGTTTCATCATTATAGCGAACACCTAAACCACCTCCTAAATCAAGATGGTGTATTTCAATTCCTTTTTTTTGGAGTCGTTCTGCAAGTGTTATGAGACGTTCTAGTGCATCCATAAAAGGTGATAATTCAGTGAGTTGAGATCCAATATGGCAATCAATCCCTTCTATCTTGATGTGTGACATTGCCGCCGCTCGCTCATACACTGCTTCTACGATATTGATATCAATACCAAATTTATTTTCTTTAAGCCCTGTGGAAATATAAGGGTGTGTCTTTGCATCAACATCAGGGTTTACGCGGATAGAAATAGGGGCTACTTTATCCATCTTGTGAGCAACATCATTGAGACGATCTAACTCAGCTTCAGATTCAATATTAAAACAGCGAATACCTACCGCTAAGGCTCGCCGCATCTCATCTTCACGTTTTCCTACGCCAGAGAAAACTACTTTTTTAGGATCTCCTCCTGCAGCTAAGACACGTTCTAGTTCACCTATCGAAACAATATCAAAGCCAGAACCTAAGTTTGCAAATAGGTTTAAAATAGCAATATTTGAACAGGACTTGACCGAATAGCAAATTAAATGCTTATGCTCTTCAAAAGCATCATTAAAGGCGTGCCAGTGGCGTTCTAGCGTCTTTTTTGAGTAAATATAGCAGGGTGTACCGTATTGTGTTGCAATTTGTTGTACTGCAACATCCTCAGCAAAAAGTTGATTATCTTTGTAGTTGAAATAATCCATAGTGATTCAGGCTCTAGGAAATTGTCCGAGAACAGTACCTGTAGCGAAAATCATGTTGATTAATCGCTTCTTTCGATAGAAAATAGGCGCAATCAGCGTGATTTTCAGTAGGAGTATCTGGTCTCGGGCAGCCTCCTAGGTGAATAGTTTTGATTATTTAGGAATACTGGAGTGCTTCTCAGGGAGATAAAGATCCCCCTTTGTACCACAAGCACTTAATAAGGTGATAATAAATAAAAAAATAACGATAACGAAGAACAACCAGTTGCCCCAGCAGATATTTTTAAACCAAGAAGGTTTCATGCTGATATCTCCATCGGATTGAAAAAAGAAGCAGTATAAAATGCATTAGGGTGTTTGATGAATAAATAAATTTTATCTTTTCGTGAACTATTTTTGATTATGGCTGTCGTAACCTGTGTGTAGTGATTTTTTTAATCTGCACCTCTATAGGGGTTATTATTAATAACTCCGATTGCTAGCAGGATCATAGGTCACACTCAGCTACGCCATTATCTTCCGCCTATGATTCCCGCTGGTTTTACGACACCTTATCATAATGAATAATTTAGCTCGATGAAACATCATCGGGCTTTTTTATTGAATAACTAATAAAAATAAACAAAGAATGAGGAAACCACCATGAGATTAAATCTTAATCGCATACTTTTTATAACTATTTTATCTGCAACGATGACTGCTTGTAGCACAAACCCTGTGGTTGACAACAACAAGAGCGTTGCAACTGGGACTATTAGTCATAATAGCAATACGCCCGCTCAAAGTACTGTCAATACAAATAGCACTGATGAGTATACTTACACCGGTAGCAATACAACCTATGATAATAGTAATACAGAGGAAACTAATAGTACTGAGACAATAGACGTTGTTGATAAGGGAAATTACGTAGGGAACGCAGCTCAAAAAGGATTTGTAGTACAATTAACCGCAAGCATTAGTGAGGCGAAGACCAATAAAATAAAGAATACATTTGCTGGGGAGGGTTATTCTGTTATTCAAAATAGAATTGATCGTAATGGGCAAATATTATACCGAGTTCAAATTGGACCATATATAAGTAAAGAAGAAGCAAAAAGTATATTAACTAAGATGAAAACTCGTTATAAAAATAATATTTATATTAAAACGGCATTTGTTAATGAAAATAAATAATTGGTTTATCCGTTTTTAATTTTATTGATTTACTTTTTTTAAAATAAATCCTCTTTTAAAAGAGGATTTATTAGTAATGATGTTTTTATTTTTCTTATTTAACGCTATCGTAGCACATTTCTAAAACAGAGTTGCTAGTAAGAATACCAGGGGTATAAGACGCTTGGCTTATCTGTATATTAGTTGTACTCACGTTGCTAGTATCGTTTTGAAAACTAAGAGTGAATGTATCAACATCCTCACCAGCCATCACTGAACTGCTTAGAGTTAAACCAAAAGTTGCTATTACTAGTATTTTGCTTATTGTGTTTTTCATTATAATCACCTTTTATATTATTTAAAATAACATGTGTTATTTTCTTTACGTTTATAAAATTAACTTAGATGCAAAATGGTTATTTTTATTTTAACTATTATTGCCTTTGTTGCTGATATAAACGCAAGTTCTTATTATTGAGATGCAAAATATTTTATTTTTTTACACTATCATTTTGTTTTTATAATAAGTGATAATTAATTACAATAAAAACTGGTCGATAATTCTTTCTAATAACTCTCTAAATTTCTATATTGTCCATTACCTAATCCATCCAGAGTCCATGATCCAATCCGATAACGAATTAAGCGTAAGGTAGGGCAGTCAATAGTAGCTGTCATTCGACGTACTTGTCGGTTGCGTCCTTCAGAAATAGTTATTTCTAACCAAGTTTCAGGAATATGTTTTCGGTAACGCACAGGGGGGATTCTTTGCCATAAACCATAAGGTTCACTCATACGCTTAATCTTTGCGGGCAAGGTCATGCCATCTTTTAACTTGATACCATCACGTAAATATTGTAATTTTTTCTCAGAGGGGCTCCCTTCAACTAGTACCCAATAGGTTTTGCTCATCTTATGCTTAGGATGTGCTATTTTATGTTGTAATTTGCCATTATTCGTCAGTAATAATAGACCTTCACTGTCTTTGTCTAATCGACCAGCAGCATAAACCTCCTTTTGGTGTATATAATCAGCAAGGGTTTCGCCTTTATAGCCATCTGTATTGCTAAACTGGCAAAGTACGCCATAGGGTTTGTTAAAGAGTATTAATTTAGACATGAGAATATGTAGTATTGTTAGTTGTTTAGTAATGAGTCGATGCGAATGAAAGAACCAAGACAATTCATCACCAAGTACATCTTTCAGCGTTTAGGTGAGCTGAATGAGCTATCGGATAGCGTTGCTGGTTTATTACAAATCGATAGGAATATTCATACGTTATGGGTCAGTATTGAGAAAAACAAATTGCTTTTGATGACGGATGACAGCATTTTTGCCTCTCAATTACGTTTTCAGCAAGATATTATATGCCAGCATCTAAATCAAAAATTATTAATTAGATTGAAAAGCGTAAAGATCAAGGTGATGGCTACAAGTTATCAACCGACAGAAGTATCAAATGAAAAACGTTTTTATATCTCCCCGCAAACGGCTCATACACTTTTCCATATTGCTGAGGGTATTGATGATGAAGCATTAGGGGAAACTTTGAAGCGATTAAGTGGTAGCTAATGCGTACACTCCTTTGGTTTAAGATCATTTTTTATGATAATGTTTTTTCAAATGAACTAATAGCAATGAAATAGTGGCAGGGGTAATGCCTGGTATACGTGATGCTTGCCCAATGCTTACAGGGCGTTGTTCAGAGAGCTTCTGTAATGCTTCATTGGATAAACCGCGTACATTCTTATAATTGACATCATCAGGTAATAAGGTTTCCTCATTACGCCGATGTTTGTTGATTTCCTTTTGCTGACGTTCAATATAGCCTGCGTATTTATATTGAATTTCAACTTGTTCCGCGACACGTTTATCTTTAACAGGATTGCCTATGCAATCGAGGCTGATAAGGGAGTCATAGGTGACATTGGGGCGACGCAGTAGTTCATGCAGACGGTATTCTCTACTTAATGCACCATCAAATACGATCTCTGTTTCTTCACTAGAAATATCAGTAGGACGTACAACCGTTTCTTTAAAGCGTTGCATTTCTTGTTCTATTTTTTCACGTTTTTCACAAAATGCGCGCCAACGATGATCATCGACTAAACCTAATTTTCGTCCTATTTCAGTGAGGCGTAGGTCTGCATTATCTTCACGTAATAATAGACGGTGTTCTGCGCGACTAGTAAACATACGGTAGGGTTCAATGGTGCCACTGGTAATCAAATCATCGACTAATACACCGATATAGGCTTCGCTACGTTTGGGTGTCCACGCGGGCTTTTCTTGTACTTGTAGAGCGGCGTTAAGTCCTGCTAATAAACCTTGCGCGCCTGCTTCTTCATAGCCTGTTGTACCGTTAATTTGTCCAGCAAAGAATAGGCCACTAATAAATTTGCTTTCTAAACTGGGTTTTAAATCACGGGGATCAAAATAGTCGTATTCAATCGCATAACCAGGGCGGGTAATATGAGCATGTTCAAAGCCAACAATTGAGCGGACTAATTCAACTTGTACATCAAAAGGAAGACTGGTTGAAATACCATTAGGGTACACTTCGTAGGTACTTAGCCCCTCAGGCTCGATAAAAATTTGATGACTATCTTTATCCGCAAAGCGAATCACTTTATCTTCAATGGCGGGGCAGTAGCGTGGTCCAATACCCTCAATAACGCCTGAATACAAAGGGGATCGATCTAAACCTTCATGAATAATATCATGTGTTTTTTTATTGGTATGGGTAATATGACAGGAGATTTGTTGTGGGTGTAAGTCTCGCGAGCCAAGATAAGAAAAGACAGGGGTCGGGTCATCGCCAGCCTGTTCTTGTAAGCAACTGTAATCAATACTACGAGAATCAATGCGTGCGGGTGTGCCTGTTTTTAAACGATCAAAACGAAAGGGGAGTTCGCGTAAACGATCCGCAAGGGTAATAGAGGACGGGTCACCTGTACGGCCTCCTGCATAATTTTCTAACCCAATATGGATTTTACCACGCAGAAAAGTCCCCACCGTTAGCACCACAGTTTGAGCAGAAAAAGTCAGCCCCATTTCAGTACGAACGCCCACAACCCGTTCGCCTTCCATCACAAGATCATCAACCCCTTGCATAAAAAGATCAAGATTTTCTTGTTTTTGGATAATATCAAGAACCGCTGCTTTATAAAGAACACGATCAGCCTGAGCGCGGGTTGCTCGTACTGCTGGGCCTTTGCGTGAATTTAGAATACGAAAATGAATTCCACCACGATCAGCTGCTAGTCCCATTGCACCGCCTAAGGCATCGATCTCTTTTACCAAATGTCCTTTGCCAATGCCTCCAATGGAAGGGTTGCAACTCATTTGACCAATGGTTTCAATATTATGGGTGAGTAATAGGGTTTTCTGCCCCATGCGAGCGGCTGCTAATGCCGCTTCCGTTCCAGCGTGTCCGCCGCCAATAACAATGACGTGGTAGGTTTGAGGGTAGTTCATGATATCAATAGAGGTAAGAGTAAAGCGGGGAGTATAGTGTTATGGCAAAATAATTGCATCTTTGAGAGAAGATGCGAGTATTTATAAAGACACTATATGAAGGGTAAATTTTGAAAGGCTCAGCTCCCAAATAAGTAGGGAACGGATATTATTTATCGCCTGAGATTATGCATTTACTTTACATGCTGTGCAAAGGCATTAGAGATAAGATCACCTAAATGACTAATAAAGACGGTTCCCATACCTGAATGGAAACGATCCTTATCTTTGCTACCTAATGCTAATATACCAATGTTTTTTTCTGTTCGTAGTGGTAATAAAGCCACTGATTTTACCTCATTAATATGCCTAGAAAATAGAAATTTTTGTTGCTTTGCAGGCAATGAACCACAGATAGGTTTACCTGTGATAAACAGATTTTCAAATTGCCTTAAACTTGCATTACTAGTGGTAATAAAGTGTAAGTTGCCTTGATCTTTTGCTGTCTTTTTTGCTTTTTTAATTAGTCTAATTGCAACAAAATCGGCATTAAAGTCAGTATTTAAGACATCTTGGCAAATAGTGATCATTTCGTCCAAATTATCAGAACGTAATAGCTCAAGTGTTAAATGCTGTAAGCGCACCATGATTTGTTCATTACTACGTGCTGCGCGCAACAGCCCGTCTAATTGACCTTCTAAATGGTTGTTTTTTTCACGCAGAACAGCCACTTGACGTTCAATTAAGGAGGTTGCACTACCAATATTTTGATGAGGAATATGTTGTTTTTCTAGGAATTCAGAATGACGTTGAAAAAAACCTGGGTGTTGGTGTAGGTAGGTTGCTATGTCGATTTCATTAATTGCATTATTCGTCATGGTATTTTCAGTTTGCTGTAATTGCGAACTCATATGGTTATACTTCCTGTGAATACTGTTGCCGTTGAGCCAGTCATCATAACGGGATTATCTTTGCCCGCCCAACTAATTAATAAATCTCCACCCGTTAGTGAAACCTTTACTAACGTATCAAGAAACCCTTGTTGTTGCCCTACAACAACCGCAGCACATGCACCTGTCCCACAAGCAAGCGTTTCACCTGAGCCACGCTCATAAACACGTAATTTAATATGTTGTTTATTGATGATTTGCATAAATCCAATATTTGCCTGATTAGGAAAATAGTGGCTTTGTTGTATTAAAGGTGCCAAGGTTTCTACGGCTGTTGTTTGTATGTCATCTACCACAATAACTGCATGAGGATTACCCATAGAAACAACACCAGCAGATATTATACTTCCAGAAACAGATATATCATATTGATCTTTCTGTTTATTTGCAACAAAAGGAATGGCTTTTGGGGAGAAAATTGGAGCACCCATATTGACAGTCACCTGCTCATCACTTTCAATATGGAGGGTTATCTTACCGCTTGCGGTGACAACAGAAATAGTTTTCTGATCAGTTAATCCTTGTTGACGAACAAAGGTAGCAAAACAGCGAGCACCATTACCACACTGCTCTACTTCGCTCCCATCTGCATTGAAAATACGGTACGCAAAATCAACACCATCTTGCTCCGTAGCTTCTACTAATAAGACCTGATCGCAACCAATCCCAAAATTGCGATTAGCAATAAAACGAATTTGCTGTTGATCTAGATTAACTATTTGATTAATGGCATCAATAACAACAAAATCATTACCTAATCCATGCATTTTTGTAAAGTTAAGTTGCAAAATAACCTCTAATTGTGTTTATATGTTGAGCAAATTTAATTTTCATTCCCGTGATTCTAAATCACTTATTCTGGGCTTCCTATAAAATTATAGCGAACTATCCATTTTAATGATAAGGTTGCGTTCGAATATCAGGTTTAACTAATATACATGGAGAAAATGTCGATGAGCGATTTCAATGACGAACTAGATGCGCGTGGTTTAAACTGTCCCCTTCCTATTTTACGTGCTAAAAAAGCGATAAACAAACTAGATACTGGCGAAGTATTAAAAATTATTGCGACTGATCCAGGTTCTGTAAAAGATTTTGAAGCTTTTTGCAACCAAACAGGTAATGAGTTGGTCAGTACTGCAGAAGCAGGTGCAGAGTTCACTTTCTTTATTAAGAAAGGCTAATTAGCTTTATAAACTCATGCTTAAAAAAGGTATCTTAGGATGCCTTTTTTTATGCCTACACTACAATTAACTCATGAAAAATGATCCCAAACTTATCCAAGATTGGCTTAAGCAAAAAAAACGACAGCAACTCTATCGTACTCATCGTGTAACAGAGTCTCCCCAACAAGCTCTTATGCGTATTGATGGCAAAGCGTTACTAAATTTTTCCAGTAATGACTATCTAGGCCTCGCAAATCATCCCGATATTATTGCATCGTTTAAAGCAGCAACCGATATTTATGGTGTAGGCAGTGGTTCAGCGCACCTTATTAGTGGTCATTCAAAAGCACATCGAGAATTAGAAGAATATCTTGCCTATTTTACGGGGCGTGAGCGCGCCTTATTATTTTCAACAGGTTATATGGCAAATATAGGTGTGCTAAATGCCTTAACTGAGCGCGGTGATACGATTTATGCTGATCGTTTAAATCATGCTTCATTAGTTGACGGTGCATTACTTTCCCGTGCTACTACAAAGCGTTATCAACATAATGATATGCCTTCGCTAGAACGTCAAATTCAGAGACAACCAAAAGGTAATGGGTTAATTGTTAGTGATGGTGTATTTAGTATGGATGGCGATATTGCCAATGTTAATACGCTGGCAGAAATAGCAAAAAATAATCAAGCATGGTTAATGATTGACGATGCTCATGGTTTTGGAGTACTTGGTGAAACAGGGGGGGGAGTATTGCAACAACAGCGATTAAGTCAAGATGACACTCCTATCTTAATGGCAACATTAGGGAAAGCAGTTGGAACAGCAGGGGCGTTTATTGCAGGGTCAGAAGAATTAATTGAATATTTGATTCAAACGGCGAGAAGCCATATTTTCACAACTGCAATGCCAGCAGCCATTGCGGCTGCAACACTAACCAGCTTAAAAATTATCAGAAAAGAAAATGGGCGCAGAGAAAAATTACAGGCATTAATAAAGCAGTTTAAACAAGGCGCGCGTGAGCAGGGCATCAAACTAATGTCCTCTGATACCGCGATTCAACCGATTATGGTTGAAAGCAGTGAAAATGCGGTAGCAATCAGCCAGCAATTATTAACAAAAGGTTTATTAGTCTCCGCGATCCGCCCACCGACTGTCCCCCTTAATACAGCAAGATTACGAATTACACTTTCCTCTGATCATAGTGAGGCAATGATTAATACGTTATTACTTAGTTTAAGAGCATCTCCTTACACACAAGTCT
>JAGLDT010000016.1 GCA_023145485.1 Cocleimonas sp.
TTCCTGTGGCTAAGGGACGATCTTTCGTGCGTTTAACTTTTCCATCAATTTTACGATCAGCAAAGTCATTAATAGCACAACCTGCAGAACGCATTACGAACACGCCTAAAACAAAAATTAGTAAGATGTTTAGATCAGGTAAACCCTCTGCTGCAAACCAAAGCGCCCATAAGGTTGGCCAAAGTAATAAATAGGTTCCAATCGGACGATTAAAGCGGATCAGTTGCAGATAATAAGGAAACTGTTGCTTGAAGGTTGAGAATTTCATTATATTTGACTATCAGCATCAATATTTAAACGATCAACAATACGACCATTGACTAAATGCTCTTCTAAAATCTCATCAATATCTTCTTGATCAATAAAGCTATACCAAACAGCTTCTGGGTATACCACCATGACAGGCCCATGAGCGCAACGGTTTAAACAGCCCGCAGTATTAATACGCACTTGTCCTGATCTCACTAAGCCTAATTTTTTACTGCATTTTTTCATATAATCACGCATTTTTTGAGTATTATATTGCTGGCAACAGGGCGAGCCATCAGAGCGTAGGTTAGTACAAATAAAAACATGGTGTTGATAATATGACATGGGGGGGGGCCTATTAAGAGTGGGTAGCGGTTATTTTCTTATCGCAACAACTAGGTATAGTTAAAGGCTAAGGATTTAATAACTTGAATTTTCATTCAGTGATACCACCCTATTGCTAATATTCATAAAAATTTATAGGTACTAAAAATGTCAGCAGAAACCAATTTAAAAGATAGCAACACATGGAAACGAATACTGTATATGTTGTTATTTGTTCTTGCCTATAGTGTTGCGGAGTTTGTTTTAATGACGATTGCAATCGTGCAAGTACTGTTTAAGCTAATTACGGGTGATATTAATGATAATTTACAAATTTTAGGTAAACAGACTGCACTTTATATCTATGATGTGATGTTATTTTTGACTTTTAATACCGAAGAAAAGCCATTTCCTTTTTCTGCTTGGCCTGATGGGAAGAAATAGCCCTAAATCCTATTGCTGAGTCTTATCTTCAGTCACTTCAGCAGTCTCTTTCTTAGCATCTGGCTCTTTAGCATCTGGCTCTAGTGTTTGGGATGCTTCTTCTACTAACCCCTGAAGCTCCTCCTCTCCTAGTTGTTCGGATAGCTCTTCAAAGACTCCAGCGGGTAAATCGGCTGGCAGGTCGATATTATCGGATGATTCTACGCCTTCTGGTAATTCATCATCTGTCCCGCCTAAGCCTAATGCGGTTAGCAAGGTGATAAACTCATCCACAGACACGGCTTTATCATTAAGTGTAATACTATTTGTTTCAAAAATAGCGTTTAAACGGTAGCTATCATCATTCTCTGCAATCAGTCCTTGCTCTACTAATGATGGCATAAAAAAGGCAGCGGGAGTGTTCGCGATCATTGTTTTAGGCGTATTAAAATCAATTTTTCCTGCAATGATCTTTAATAATGCGACTAAACCATTGGTTGATAACTCTTCGAGATTAATATCGGCACCATTGCCAATATAGCGACCATCAATAGTCAATAATGCTTTGCCTTGCTTGGAGGCAATATCAAGGTTGAGGCTCAATGTCGTTTTATCTTTCTTGAGTGTGTTTTGCACTGCTGCAACCATAACATTTGGCAGGTTTTGAATTTTATTCATTAATGCTTCCTGCTCCTCACTATTCATATCACCACTAAGCCCTCCTGACTGGAGTTGTTGCAAATCTTTTTGAATCGCGACGAGTTGTTCTAGCCCTTTAATTTGATACCCTTTAAAGAGGGCATTTAGATGGATAGTAGATATATCAATAGGCGCTTTAATATTAGAAGCAATCAGCTTGAGGCTACCATCTAGCGCTTTATTTTCCACCTGCTCCATATTAGAAGAGAAATCAATGCTAAAACTAGTAGGGGGCATTTCTTCACCCTCTATCTTTATAGAGGGTATTTCAAAATGAGTCGTTCCTAACATTTGCCCCGCTACCATACCTTGCATATCAACATCAACTGTTGAGGCGGAAATATCGATCAACAAGCCATCATCGTTTATTTTGATCTTACCAATGGTACCTTTAACCGTACCCATTAAGGTATTTTTATTGCCTGTACCCGATAGATAGATGCCATCTTTTAAGGAGAAAACTGAAACATCCTCTTTAATATCAATGGCTGGAATAATCAAATCATAATCCGCCGTTTCATTTAACCCAAACAGTATGTTGCTATTCAGTGGATTTTTATTCGCAAATAATTTTTTAAGTATGTCTTGTGTTTCAGCCCCCAGTGAATCGATATCCAATGTGGAATGAATATAAGCAGTTCCAAATCTTGGCATACCCTTTACCCATAAAAGTGGGCCATGGCTAATGGTATTATTAAAGGGCACCTCTTTAAATAAATCATCAAGTTCTGGATCACCTGTATTGAGACTAAAAATAGTTTTTGCTGTTGATTTTAAAAAGGATTTTTCATACCCTTTAATATCGATATGGGTTTCCATGCCCATTTCTGCATAGGCATTTTTCGTGTTTTTTATATAATCTTTTAAAAGTAATTCCGTTTCATTACCAATAAACCAAGTAGAGCCAGCCCAGCTAAGGATAAGAAAGGGAATAAGAATTAGTATTTTTTTCATGGGATCGTGTTATTTCATTCAAAGATTGGAAGTCAGGAAAGTATCATAAAGGCTATTTTAAAACTATGTTTTAGTGTAGAGATTATATTGTTAGCTCATCTCAGGTATAATCCTGCGCCCAACACAGAGACTCATTGCTCAACCTTTAATCAAAAATAGGTAGGCATGATAAATCTAACATTTGCTCGTTTGTTTTCCGATATTCTTCGTTATTATTTCAGTTACATAGCTCGACTATGCGCCTTCAACAATGCCTTGAATATCAAAAAACACCCTTTACAAATTTTATTAGATTAATCATCTCCACCTACTTAAGGCTGAGGATTTAATAACATCTTAAACTATAGTGCAGAATTTTTGTTTCAGATTGAATATTCTCAGTAGGTGCATCGTCATTCTATGCAGCGATCTGAGAGCATTTAAGCTGAGACAAAAAGGAAAATTAGAGTTGGGAAGTAATTGAATTTTCATGCTTTAATCTAAGCCAATGCAATATGCCTATCTTTTCCATCAAATCGATGTTGATGGAGTACCAGTGAGAAAAAAAATAATGTCAAAAATAATCTATACCCAAACAGACGAAGCCCCTGCCTTAGCGACTTATTCATTACTACCCATCGTGCAAGCATTTACTCATGTTGCGGGCATTAAGGTTGAAACAAAGGATATTTCGTTAGCAGGTCGTATTATTGCCAATTTTCCTGATAATTTAAGTGATCATGAAAAAATAGGAGATGCATTGGCAGAGTTAGGGCAATTAGCCACAACAGCAGATGCTAATATTATTAAATTACCCAATATCAGCGCCTCCATTCCGCAATTAAAAGCAGCTATTCAAGAGTTGCAAGCACACGGTTATGATATTCCTGATTATCCTGAAAATGCAAAAACAGAGCAACAACAAGCGATTCAGGCACGCTATGCCAAAGTATTAGGCAGCGCTGTCAATCCTGTTTTGCGTGAAGGGAATGCAGATCGTCGTGTTGCCCCTGCGGTTAAAGCCTATGCACAGGCTAATCCACACCGTATGGGCGAGTGGAGTGCAGACTCTAAGTCACATGTGGCAAGCATGAGTGAGGGTGACTTTTATTCTAGTGAACAATCGGTAGTCGTTGCTGAGGCAGATGATGTAACCATTCAATTTACTGACAGTGAAGGCAATGTCTCGGTGCTAAAAGCCTCAATTCCTTTATTAGCAGGCGAAGTGATTGATTCATCCGTTATGAGCGTGAAAGCCTTGCGTTCTTATTGTGAGCAGGCAATGCAAGAAGCAAAAGATGAGGATGTTTTATTATCCTTACATCTTAAAGCAACCATGATGAAAATTTCTGACCCCATTATCTTTGGTCATGTTGTGAGTGTGTATTTTAAGGGTGTCTTTGCTAAACATGAGGCCGTATTTGCAGAACTAGGCATAACACCCAAACTAGGAATGGCAGATCTTCACAGCAAAATTAGCAATTTATCCGCTGATCAAAAAGCTGAAATCGAAGCCGATATTAAAGCGGTTTATATCGCACGTCCTGCTTTAGCAATGGTTGATTCTGATAATGGCATTACCAATTTGCATGTCTCCAGTGATGTGATTGTTGATGCTTCTATGCCAGCCGCTATACGCTCATCAGGTAAAATGTGGGGGCCTGACGGTAAACTTAAAGACACTAAAGCAATGATTCCAGATCGCAACTATGCAGGTGTTTATCAAACAACGATTGAATTCTGCAAGCAAAATGGTGCATTTGATGTCACTACAATGGGCAATGTGGCTAATGTTGGGTTAATGGCGCAAAAAGCAGAAGAATATGGCTCCCACGATAAAACCTTTGAAATGACCACTGCGGGTAACGTTAAAGTTATTGATGCATCAGGAAAAACCTTAATGTCACAGGATGTTGAAACAGGTGATATTTGGAGAATGTGCCAGACTAAAGATATTCCGATTAAAGATTGGGTAAAACTAGCGGTGAACCGTGCCCGTGCTACCGCTAATCCTGCTATTTTTTGGCTAGATTCAAATCGTGCTCATGATCGTGTGCTAATGGCAAAAGTGAAGCAGTATCTACCAGACCATGATACCAATGGCTTGGATATTCAAATCATGTCACCGATTGAAGCCACTCAATATACCTTAGAACGCATCAAAGTAGGCAAGGATACTATTTCTGTAACAGGCAATGTACTACGTGACTATCTAACCGATTTATTCCCCATTCTAGAGCTTGGTACCAGCGCAAAAATGCTCTCCATTGTGCCATTATTAGCAGGGGGTGGATTATTTGAAACAGGTGCAGGCGGTTCAGCACCCAAGCATGTACAGCAATTTGTAGCAGAAAATCATTTACGTTGGGATTCCTTAGGCGAGTATTTAGCATTGGGCGTGTCATTAGAAGATTTAGCCAATAAAACAGATAATCAAAAAGCACAAGTACTGGCAGATACTCTCGGTGAAGCAACCGCAAACTACCTTACTAATAATAACGCCCCTTCGCGTAAAGTGAATGAATTAGACAACCGTGGTAGCAGTTTTTATATCGCTATGTATTGGGCAAGGGCATTAGCCGACCAAAATCAAGACGCTGATTTTAAAGTATTATTTGAATCATTAGCACAGCAACTTGAAGATAATGAAGAAGCAATTATTGCCGAATTAAAGGCAGTACAGGGGCAAGAAGTAGACTTAGGTGGATATTACCACCCTGATGTAAAACGCATGGAAAAAGCAATGCGCCCTAGTGTTACCTTTAATCAGGTGTTAGCCACAATTTAGCTTATTGGAAATCTCTTAAAACCGAGTTTTATCTCGGTTTTTCCACCAAGTTCTCGCCATTTTGAGTGCGCCTTCATGACTATCCGCTTTATCCATTGTGTACAAGGTAATAGCGGTTGTGCCAATAATGGCACCAACACCGTACTCATCATCAACCGAGCCATTCCAGAGATTCGCTAGTTTTGACGGGTCTAAGACACTATCTTTAACGTGTCGTTTAGGAAAAAGAGGTGACCATTCCTCTTCAATAGGCTGACCTTTTTTAATTGAGCGAACCAAATTACTCATATCAGGGTTCCATTCAGTTTCGCCACCATCGCCTTTAATCACTGCCATTGTGGGTTGTTTTAAAAGTAATGAAGCCTCTTGATGGGTATCACGATAGGCGGGGTGGTGAATACCTTGCATAGAACATGTCGCACGACAGGGGTTGATCAAACGGGTAAAGGTATTAACGGGTGAGCGCAAGCCTAATATCCATTTTAAGTTCATAATCCGCGCTAATTCGGGTAAAAAGTCATGCAAAGGCAAATAAGCAAAATTACTTGCATTAATATGTGATGCAGCTTCTTCAAATGAATGTGCAATAGGAATATTGAGCAATTTAAGCATCTGTTCGGTATAAATTCTACCGTGGGTATGGTCACCTTCCCCATGCATTAAAATAGAAATACCATTTTCTGCCATCAAAAGTGTTGAAAGGATAAACCACGGTAAACGACGCGCTTTACCTGCATAACTTGACCAATCTAAATCAACAATGGGCATGTTTTTAGGAACGGTCAGTACATCATAAGTTGCATCAACAAAGCCTGCTAGCTCTTCACCACTCTCTTCTTGATAACGCATTAGCATCATAAAGGCGCCAAGTTGCTCAGGCTCGACCTCGCCTTTTAAAATCATTGTCATGGCATCTTTTGATTCTTGATAGCTTAGGTTTCTCGATCCTGTTTTGCCTTTTCCTAGTAAACGCACGTATTGAGCAAACGCGTGTTCTGTATTAGGAATTTCTGTCTGTCCATTGTTTTGGGTCATATCATTGTCTCACTCATTCATATCATCTGTCGTGATATTATCCAGCGTGATGACTTTTTATACCAGAAACCCTAACAAAAAACCGTCAAAGACCTTGCAAACTTGAGAAGCGTAAACATCTATAACAAATTGGTAGCTTAGGAGTGAGACGTTAATGAATAACGCTCACTCCTCAAAAAATCACTTTTTCAAGAGATCAATGATGACTTTGTTTTTTGCCTTTTTAGCAATATCTAATGCTGTCTCATCCAATAAATCTTTTAATGATACATTCGCACTACTTTGCATCAGAAGTGTTACGGTATCAATATCTGCTGCTTTAACAGCTAACATCAAGGCTGTTTTTCCCTCTTCATCCTGAATGTTAATGGGAGCTTTGAGCAGTAAAAGTCTGGCTGTTAATTTTGCTTCACCCATTTCTGCGGCGCGGTGTAATGCAGTAGCTCCTGTATCATCCTGTTGTGAAATATTTTTACTGAAAGGCAGTAGTAGTTCAGTAATGGCTTTATTTTCGTTGTCAATTGCTAACATTAATGGAGTAACACCTTGATCATTCGGCACACAGGGCGAAACTTTATCACTGTAGTGAAACAAGGTTTTAACCACTTTTTCATGCTTACCTTCAATGGCGTACATTAACGCGCTATTGCCACGACGGTCAGAGGCTCTGACATCAGCACCAAACTCGATCAATTGAGCAACAATATTTTCATAACCCTCACGGGCTGCAATCATGGTTGCATTCCAGCCAGCACGAGTCCGATCATGCACATTAGCCCCCATTTCAACTAACATCGCCGTCACTTCTTCAAAACCATTTTCAGCGGCAAACGTGAGTGCAGTAGAGCCAGATTTGGTTCGTGCATTTACATCTGCTCCGCGTGATAAGAGTAATACCATCGCCTCCGACTTGCCCGCTTCAGCTGCTTGCATAACAGGTGTTTTACCAAAGCGACTGGTTGCATTAATATTAGCTCCCTTCTCCAGCAACTTAGTGACAAGCGTTACATTGCCTGTTGCCGCCGCTTTTTGAAGTTCATCATCCAATGCGCTGTCTGCTTTTGCTACCGATATGGATAAAGAAAATAGTAAAGATACACAAAATAATAACCATTTTGATCGTTTCATAATATTAGATCTTCCTAAGGATTTTTAAATTTAGGTTTTACCCTTCTCGTCTTTATCATCATCTTTTTCGTCCTCATCTTCATCAGGCTCGTCAGGTTCTTCATGCGCGATGCCTTTATGACAATCAATACACGTTTTGCCTTTTTCGGTGGCTGAATCATGCTTCTTTCTAGCTATTTTATCCTGTTCGCTCAAATTCATACGCTCAAAGGAGTGACAGCTACGGCATTCACGGGAATCGGTTGCTTTCATCTTTGCCCATACGCGACTTGCCATATCCCAACGGTGTTTTTCATATTTTTCAGGCGTATCAATTGTCCCTAGAATTTCATGATAAACATCTTTTGCTGCCATCACCTTTGCAATCATTTTAGGGATAAACGCTTTTGGTACATGACAATCCGCACAGCCGGCATGAACGCCAGAAGCACTGGAGTAATGCACCGTTTCTTTTAGCTCTTTAAGGTTGGTTTGCATTGAGTGACAAGAGGTACAGAATTCTGTTGTATTCGTCGCTTGCAATCCATAATTAAACAACCCCATAAAAACTGCCCCAAGTATCAGCAGTAAAAACATTCCTTTTTTTGATCTTCCCGACATTTATAGCCTCCTAGTAATAGTTTGTTTATCGTTTGTAACGATTAGTTGTTTGATTTTATTATTATTTGCTTTCATTTAGTTCTTTTTGCACCTGTGAAGCACTACGAAAACTCTTATTGAAATCTGGGTTACGCCAATCATCATGATCTGCAAGCAGACTTTTATCTGCTTTTAAACGTGACACATAATCAGCCACGGCTTTTAAATCAGTCTTTGTAAAGCCATCGATTTGTTTAACCATTTTTTCATCCGCATTACGTCGTTTGCCTGATTTAATCCACTCAAGTTGACGTAATATATATTGATAATGTTGCCCTTGAATGCGAGGGTAATAATCTGCATTATGTCCTTCACCCTGTTTGCCATGGCAATTAGTACAGTTATCTTCATAAATCTTTTTGCCTTTTTCTAAATCATCCCCTTTACCAACCGCATTATTAGGAACCATTGGAAAGCTAGAAACATAGGCAGCAACATCAGCCATTGCCTGAGGATCTTTTAGATAAGTGGATCGAGAAAACGGATACATAGTCGGATTATCACGGTTTTTTGCACGAATATCCGCTAATTGTTTAATAATGACTTTCTGATGCTGACCTGCAATTTGTGGAAAACGACCTGTAGGATTCCCCCATCCCTCAGGTGAATGACATAAAGCGCAATTTCTATATATTTTTTTGCCATTTTCAATATTAGCTTCCAGTTTAAGAGCCGCCTCAATTTCATTATAGCTGACCTCCTCGGAAGCAGGGGTTGCCATTGAGTAGGAACTAACAGTAAGAGCTATAATGACTCCAGAAAATAAAAATAGTAAGCGCTTCATATTTTTCTCGTGATTAATTATGCATAGAATAGCTTAATTATTATTCAAAATATAGTCGGTATAATTATCAAAAAAGCAATAAAATAAAGATGACTATTTTTAAATTAAAGATAAGCGGTAGTTTTTTGTTCATAAATAATACTAATTAAATGTGCAAAATAATAGTCTCATCGTGTAGATATTTTTATGAGTTATATTTAGCGTATACAAGAGGCCAGTTTTGTTTCTCGAAATTTTGCTTCATTCGATGTGACAGCTACTCTAGTCGTCATACACCAGTTAGCTTGTGCTTTCCAAAGTGGACTCCATTGATTCGCTCTATCCCCAATATCAAAACCACACTGATGTTGTTGATTACGTCGCGTTTGTTGAACAGCCAAAGAGGCGTATAAATTACAGTAATTTCGATTAACACGTATTCCCTTTAGTTTTTTTGCCTGTCGCATAAAATTGACATAATTAGCGGTTGCCTTGCGCCCTAAAGGAGAATGAATAGCCTGCTGATTTGATTTTTTTTGCTTTCTACTCACACAAGATGCCAATTTAGTTTCTCGAAACTTCGCTTCTTTAGAGGTTGCATGGGCGCTACCTTTCATACACCAATCAGACTGTGGAGAATAAGCTCGACTCCAAGGACTCGCATAACTGTCCACATTAAAACCGCATTGGTATTGCAAGCTACGCGTCGTTTGTTGCACGGCTAAAGAAGCGTATAAATTGCAATAAGCACGATTAACTATCACTCCTTTTAGGTTTTCCGCTTGTTGCATAAAACGACTGTAATGAGGTGTTTCTTTGCGCCCCATAGGGGAAACAATCACCCCTTGACTGCGATTACCCTTATATTTTTTACTATTACAATCACGCCCTACCTGTTGACAGCCGATACTCCATCCTCGCGTAACAGCTATAACACGTTTTTTTGCATTAGGATGGTCAGAAAGCGTAACATTCTGGTGAACTTTTAAGGTGCGTATTAAAGCTTGCGTACTGCTCAGAGCAGCCCCCATATGAGCCAATACTTTACCCGCAAACTGATCAGCCTCTAATTCATACTGCCTTTGAATTGCCAATCGTTTCATTTTAGGTAACCTTTGCAAATCATCCAGTTTATCGGTATGTCCCTGCAAATGGTGACCAATTTCATGCGCTAAAGCAGTCACCTTCCCCCAATGTGGCTCACCTGCTCGACGTGATAAGCGATTTAGAAAAACAGGGTCATAGGCAATAATACGTTTATTTTGATAAATCATTGCTGATGCATTGGAGTATTTCGCCACACTGCAAACATTATAATGCTGGCGAATATTTCCTATTGTTAAAATACGATCAATTAAGTTCTCAATAAAAGGCTCAGCATTTTTCAACCCTGAGGTATTGCAGCTAAAACGTTGATCTGAAAAAGCAGTATTCGAGGCGCTAAGTAGAAAAACGCCCAATAACGAGTAGTTTAAAAAGGTCATTTACATTCCTTGTAAGGTGTTTGTTTTTAGTCGCCTAATCATAAACCGTCCAGCATGTAATGCATTCAAAATTTTACTTTCTAAGGGATTTCCATTAATAATATTAACGAGATGCGAGGCACAATAACCACCTGTTGTCAGCCCTCGCGAACCTAATCCAGCTAAGACAAACAGCCCTTGTAAATACTGTCCTATTGGATATTTTTTCCAATGTTTTCCCTGATGAATATCAGCATAATCGCGTTGATAGTGTGCTTGATCAATAACCCCACCAGCATAAGGGAAACGGTCTGGCGTAGTCATACGAATAGCCACATGACTGCTTTTTATCTCACCGAGTGAGTTATAGAAATCAGGTAGGTATTTATGTAATTGTTGCTGATTAATAGCATCAGCCTGTGGATTCATCACTGCCTGATTATTATTGCGCTCAAAGGTTGCACCAAAGATATGCAACCCATTAACCGCAGGGGTGAGATAGCCTTCGTGTCCGATAATTGTTTGTAATTTATCTGATGCAGATGTGGTGCAAGCTTGTGAAGTTTGCCCCCGTACTGGCATGACAGGGAGGTCTTTAGTTTGTTCAAACTGATTAAGATCTTTGCCGTTGGCAATAATAACGACCTCAGCTTCAGCCAGTATTTGATGATAAGCATCAATCACCTGCCATTGTTGTTGATCTTGCGTTAATTGCAATGCCTCGCTATGCAATAAAACCTCACAATTAGAATGATCAATTAAAGCCTGACAAAAACTAGCAGGGCTAATCCAACCGCCTTGAGGAAAATAAGTACTTTTATAAGGGGATGAAATGCCACTGCATTGTTCAGTCTTCTCTACGTCTAAAGATTGTAAAAAATCATCAGGAAAGTTACGTTGTTGCAATGCATTCCAGCGTTTTTCCTCACGTGGACTATGTGCCAACTGCAAAACACCACAAAGCTCATGCTGGACTTGTTTTTCTGCTGATTTTAACTGGGCAAGTTGGGTTAAGGTATAGTTAAATGACTCACTGTAAAAATCCTCTCCCAAGCTAGGAACCGCTGTCATCTTAGGCATAATCGCTCCCGCCAGATTGCCAGAAGCCTCCATTGCCAGTTTTTTATGCCGTTCTATTACGGTCACTTGCCAACCCGTTTGTAATAAATGCCATGCGCTCTGACAACCAGCTACACCACCACCAATCACTATCGCCTTTTTTTTATGCCAGTTGAAAGAGGGGTAATTAAACCAAGGCGTTTTCATTGTATTATCAATTCTGACTAATTTTTCCACTGTGTGCATCGATATGCCAATTTTTACCATCTGCTGTTTGAAAATGAAGCTTATTACTTACAAATGCTATTTTTTTATAGTTCGCTAACCAACGAATTTTATTGCAAGTATTTTTACGAAAACCTGTACCAAAATACGCTAGAGGATAACGCTTTATTACTTTTCCTTTATTAAAAACAACAACAGCGTCTTTATCATCTTGATAGGGCTTTTTTTTCACTTTAATAACCGTCTTTCCATTACGGGAGAAAAAAATAGAAAACCTATCAGGAAAGCTAGAAGATCCATTTCTCATCTCCGTAGGATGAAGACCTTTTCCACTCCAAAGATAGCGTAACCGTCCATCTTTGCGCACTTTAAAGGCAACACCATAAGACTCCCTTGTTTTAATAAACCAGCTTTTGTGTTTAGCCCAACGACTAGGGATCATTTTTAATAAATAACGACCATCTTCCGAACGCATCGTAGTAGCTTCTAAACGATTTAATGCTTCAAGGGTGCTTTTTGCTGGACGACATGCAAAGCTGGTATTGCTAAATAAAATAATGCTCAAAAGCATTAGGTAGAGCATTGTTTTCATCATTTCTTACCTATTTTATAGAAGCCGAAGACACAGTAGTAGGGAACGTGCATAATCACTAAAGAATACCAATAAAAAAGCCCGCACTAAACGTAGTGCGGGCTTTTTAAAAGAAAAATCTTTTTATTAGGGGTATCAAGGATCGCCCTGTTAAATTGATTATTTTACAGCTGGTGCTGGCGCTGCTACTGGAGCAGTAGGAGCGACTACCACAGGTGCTCTAGCAGCCTTTTCTTGAGCTTCAATACGCTGAAGCATTTGCATAGCTTGTGCAATTTGTGCTTGTAGAGCAGCTTTCATTTGTGCCATAGAAGGAGCTGCGGTAGCAACAGGTGCTGCACCATAGCCACGAGGAGCATATGAACCACCACCGCCATTATTGTTAGAGCCAACTGCATTACCTGTGCCGTTACCCGCAGCGATTCCGTTGCCTGCGCCATTAGCCGTTCCGCTACCGTCCATTTTAGTGTCGCCGTCTATTTGACTTTTCGCATCCATATTAGTGCGACCTTTGCCTTTAAAGTTGATACTGAAATCAACTTCTCCGTCTGCGTCGCCTTTACCTGTTCCCCAACCGTTACCTTGACCAGCGCCATTTCCTTTTCCAGCTACGTCGCCTTTAACATCAGAAGCAGCGTTTCCAGTTCCGTTTGCAGCACCAGTACCGTTGTTTGCACCGTCGAACCAGTTAGCAGAAGCAGTTCCAGAAAGAGC
>JAGLDT010000160.1 GCA_023145485.1 Cocleimonas sp.
TATTAATAACATCCGAAACTATAAGGCAGAATTTTTGTTTCAGATTGGATGCTCTCAGGAGGCGCATAGTCATTCTACGCAACGATCTTAGAGCATTGAAGCTGGGACAAAAAGGCAAGTTAGAGTTCGGGTGTTATCGAATCCTCAGTCCTTAACAAGGGAGTGACCATTACCTGCGTCCCAAGCCTTGTCTATGAAAAACTTCATCATGCTATTTGTACATTTACTTTCTTGGAGTAGCCTAATCGTTACCTCTTACAATCTTGCAGATTCTTATTTCATCTAAATACAATGATCCACAATAGAATAAACCAGATCATTATTAAGGAGGGGTGATTAATTAACTTTTACACGATAAGTGTATTGCTGTTGCCCTTTAGACATCAGAGCATCACTCGCTTTCCAACGAATATGCGTGTACTTAGAAGCCTGAATGATGATTGTTTTAACCGTACCATCCGCCATTTTTTTCTGTCGCTTAACAGGCTCTTTTTCAAATGTTTTACCGCCATCAATACTGACCAAACGCATTGCAGATACCTGTGTCAATGCAGTATTCGCTAAATAATGTGTATTTGCAGGAACGGGACCCGTAACTACAAGCCCCTTAAATGACTTATCACTATTATTTGCATAAGTAAGATCATATTGAATGGTTTGGCCAGGCGTTGCTTTTTTATTTACCTGCTTTAATTCTTTCCCTTCAGCATTAACCGTAATCACATAGGCCTTCATATGACTTGATAACATCGGCTCTTGCTTGCTCGCAGAAACAAACACCACAGAACCCGCAACCGCCGCAAAAGTTGCAGCATAGATAGCTTTTTTTAACATGATAATTCCCCTTTAATTTATTATTTTTATAATTTCTCAAATTTTAAAAATCCTTTCCATTCTAAACCTCCTTAAAGAAAGCCACATAAAAAGAATCTAATCTCACACGATTGATAAAAAATATTTCGTATGCAGATAACTTCAAATAATAAACAAAAAACACTGAATCCTTTATTAATAGGGAGCATCTAAACCATTTTTTCAGATTAATGGTTAAGCTATTTCATCTTCAGATAACTCTCGCCACTCTCCAGCTTTTAAGGCATCGTCTAATATAATTTTACCAATTTGTTGTCGATGCAATTGAACCACATGATGACCAACAGCAACCAACATACGTTTCACCTGATGATACTTGCCTTCATGGAGTGTCAAAATAATGGTTTTACTATCCAGTTTATTAACCTTCGCTGGTAAGGTAGCCTTATCCTCACCTTTAAGCCTAACCCCTTCCTCAAGTTGCTTAATCGCCTTATCACCTATCTCCTCCTCTAAAGAAACTCGATAAACCTTTGCTTGTTTGTGCTTAGGCGAAGTAATACGATGCGACCATTGCCCATCATCTGTAATCAAGACTAACCCTGTCGTATCAAGATCTAAACGACCTGCAATGTGCAAACTATCACGCTTAGCTATAAATAATAAATCCAAGACAGTTTGATGCTCACCATCCCGTGTTGAACAAACCACCTCCTTTGGCTTATGCATCATAATATAACGAGTCTTCGGTAAATTAATCTCAACGCCCAAATACTGCACCTGATCATTTTCTAAAATCTTAAACGAAGCCTTCTTAATGATGGAACCATTAACACTAATATCCCCTTTGCGAATAATTTTTCCCGTTTGAGATCGAGTAAATACAGTAGAGTTGCTGATCAGTTTATCTAGTCGTATCATGCTATTTTCCAAAAAAATCATAAGATAATAAATAAGTTAAGGCACTTAGTCCAAACCTCATCAAAGACAAATTCATTAGACATTTAAATAAAAAAACTTAAACTTAAAATTAATTATAAAAAAATGTAAAAAAGACTTGTGGGATATAAATTTTTCTATATAATCTCGCGCTCAGTTGGGCCGTTAGCTCAGTCGGTAGAGCAGTTGACTTTTAATCAATTGGTCGAGCGTTCGAATCGCTCACGGCCCACCA
>JAGLDT010000161.1 GCA_023145485.1 Cocleimonas sp.
AAAAGCTTACGTTATTGCAATGTAGGCTTTTTTTATGTCCATCTTCTTAATTTTTATCATTTCTGCAAAGCCTACATTATACATTTCAAAAGATGATGTATTCAGGTATAAAAAACACCCTTAAATAAGCCTCTTTTTTAACACCCCTAATAAGCAAACTATTCCACTTACAATTCCAAATAGAATAGAGCTAATATAAAAAACTAATAATATTAATTATTAATATCAATAACTAGTTGACGGGCATTCTAACGCTCTTTCGAAGCCTTATTAGCGTCCATATTGCATAAGATATATATACTCTTGATGCAATTTAGCTAAGAATGGCGTGAATTTAAATGAGTCGACAATTTATAAAAACGTAGGAGATATTAACATGGCAGTAAAAAATGCTTTTTATGCTCAATCTGGCGGTGTTACCGCTGTAATCAATTCATCCGCTTGTGGCGTTATTCAAACAGCACGTCAACATCCTGATAAAATTGGTACCGTTTTCGCTGGTCAGAACGGTATTATCGGTGCGCTAATGGAAAACCTTATCGACACCAGCAAAGAGTCTGATGAAGATATTGCAGCACTTCGCCATACGCCATCGGGTGCTTTTGGTTCTTGTCGTTACAAAATGAAGTCTTTGGAAGATAACAAAGCAGAATACGATCGTTTAATCGAAGTGTTTAAAGCGCATAATATCGGTTACTTCTTCTATAACGGTGGTGGAGACTCTGCTGATACGTGTCTTAAGGTATCCCAGCTTTCTGAAAAGACTGGCTTCCCTATTCAAGCGATTCACGTCCCTAAGACAGTTGATAATGATCTTCCGATCACTGACAACTGCCCTGGTTTTGGTTCGGTTGCTAAGTACATCGCTATTTCTACTCGCGAAGCTAGTTTTGACGTGGCGTCAATGGCGGCAACGTCAACTAAAATCTTCGTACTAGAAGTGATGGGTCGTCACGCAGGTTGGATCGCAGCAGCAGGTGCATTAGCTGCGGATGAAAACAATGATATTCCTGTTGTTATTCTTTTCCCTGAAGTTGAGTTTAATCAAGAGAAATTCTTGGCATTAGTTGACTCTAAAGTGAAAAGCCATGGCTATTGTACAATTGTTGTTTCAGAAGGAACGGCATGGCCTGACGGACGCTTCTTAGCAGAGCAAGGCACGCGTGATGATTTTGGCCATGCTCAATTAGGTGGCGCAGCCCCTGTTGTTGCTAATATCATTAAAGATGCGTTAGGTTATAAATTCCACTGGGCAGTTGCTGATTATCTTCAACGTGCTGCACGTCATATCGCATCGAAGTCTGATACAGAGCAAGCGTACGCACTAGGCGAAGCTGCTGTAAACATGGCATTAGAAGGCAAGAACTCAGTAATGCCTGCGGTTATTCGTACTTCTAATGATCCTTACACATGGGAAATCGGCTCAGGTGATCTAAAAGACATTGCTAATGTTGAAAA
>JAGLDT010000162.1 GCA_023145485.1 Cocleimonas sp.
TTTGGATGAATACTCTGAATTGCTAAAGTAATAATTATCTACCAATACGATTTCATAATTGATATAGTTCTGTAGCTTAAAAAACAATCAATAATAAAAATAATCAATCGTTAGCTAAGTTAGACCTTTTTAAGGTACTAGTGGCTTAAATTCTTAAGACAACATCTTTTTTGAAATTAATTCTCTTAGTTCTAGCATTCTAGCGAAACCGAGGAAAAATTATGAAAATACAAACTCTCTCTCTAACCATTATAACAGCCTTATTTTCAAATGTTGCAATGGCAGAAGCATGGGATATTACTCAAACTGCAACCATTACAATAAATAGCACAACGATGCTTCAAAAAGGAGGCACTAATAACTCATTGCAAAGCATCAATGCTATTAATGATAGTGAAATTGATGTTTTGACTGATAGCAGGCAGAAAGTCACTCAAAGTACTGGAACAATGTCACTGCAACAGGAAGGAACAGTAAGTTCTTCAAGTCAAACAATGAACTATGCAAAAGCTAAATCAATAGCCAGTGGATTCACTCAAGACCTTACTGCAAAAGGAACAACGCTCAATCAAATGACATCAGGAGAACACGCTATCCAAGGTGTTAACCTTATTGAGTCAACAACGGGTGGAATTGATGCAAAACAAACCATTACTGATACCGTTAGTTTTAAGATGATGCAAACTAATACAAATACGGCATTGCAAGTTGGTAATGGTGCTCTTTCTGGGACAAATACGACTAATAATAAAATTATACAAGATGCAACTGTTGCTAAGTTAGAGATGATTCAGGGCGGTACGAAGGAATCAGTGCAAGCATTAAACTATGTTGGCATTACAAAATAATAACCAATAAACACTGATTACCTTGCTCATTGGTAATCGCCCCCCCCCTTATAAACAATGTTATACCTTAGGAGGGGGGGAGTTAATTTTAAACACTAGATAAGGGGAAATTAATGTTTAAAGTATTCAAAAAAGGGGTTATTTACGCATTTTTGCTGTTAAATACCACTACTGCAATCGCAGGCGATCCATTTAAACCAAGTTATCCTAGCGTACCTTCGGATTATCAGGAGCTTCAGGTACAACGTTTGATAGCTGATGCCGCGGTTAACTTTCCTGCTTATTATATTGATCAAACCAATGGCTATAAGGTAATAGCACCTAATGGTACAGAGTTTGTTGTTGATAATGTTGTAGAACCTAAATGTGCTTTTTATGGCACTTATATTGCGCCGAATAAGGATGGTTTTTTAAGCGTTAGTTCTGCACCTCAAATAACAAGTAATGTCTATATTGGTGAGGTGAATTTTGATAAGTGTCAATAATTTACTAGTACGAAAAAAGAAAGGGTTTTTTTTTAGCATTACTTTATTCAGCAGTTTGTTTTTATTATCAGCTTGTTCTAGCAATGTGATGACAATTGCAAAAACATTAAGGGGAACGCCTTCTGTAACAGAAAGTAATATGACTGATGCGATTACTTGTATGGGGCAGGCGTTAAAAAAAGGGAGGTCTGATACTGCTTACATCCTTCTTGTAAGAAAAATTAATGATGGAACCGTGAAAGATAGTGTTTATCAAGACAGTCCGCTCTCAGATTCTGGTCGTATTCAAATGCAAAATGTATTGAGTGATCACCTTTATCCTCATGTTGGTTTAGTGATAGATACTTTTCCTTTGATGTTTGCTCAAACGGGGAAAGAGGAAATAGGTTTGAATCGTTTTGGCTTACCCTCTCAACAGAATCAACAAGCCTTTATGCTGAATTATGCGCATATCATTCAAAATGCTCGACGTGCTAAAAATGCGCCTTTAGCAAAAAATATTGTGCCTTTAATTATCAATGGTTCTTTTACTCGTTTCGATACCGATAATATTGCTCAAAAAGGTTATGGACAAAATATGGGGTCACGAACACGACGTTTGGCGGAGAATGAAACGGATAATATTTGGCGCAAAGCGAGTGGACAGGTTGACTTTGGTAGAACCTCATCAGCTAAAGCACTTTCTTTGGTTATTAACTTAGTTGATCCACGTAATAATTTAGTGGTTTCCTCACAGTCGTTGGATCTAATTTTTTATCGTGAAAATAAAACATTCCGTTTACGTGTTGGTCTTGGAGAAGGGTATTACGGTATTTCTAAAAATGAAATTAGAGTGGAAGGTATTCACAGTGCACAAAAGGCATTAGTGGATGCTGCAGCTTTATGGTTACTCAATAAAGCCTATGGTGGTCAGAATGATTTTTCATCTTGTTTTAATAACGCCCACAAAAATATCACAATAACACCTAGTCAAGTTCAACCAAAAAAATCAGTTTCTGATAAGGAAATTGTTCAACGAGGAGAGATTGCAAAAAAAATGAACAGCAATGTGAGCAGGTGAAAGCAAAAAAGTGCGATAAAACGTAAACAATAGTAAAGAACATCTTTAAATAGGAAATAATTCATGGGATTACGTACTGCAATAATAGCGTCCATCAGTTTGCAAGTAAGCGCTGTGTTAGCAGATAGCTGGACGGTGACACAAGCTGTCAATATCAATGCTGATACAATATTAAGCCAAACAAATGTAGGTAATGGTTCTGTTCAAAGTAACAATATGATTAAGCTTGGTGCAGGGGACAACATTATGAATGCGAGTCAATCAATGCCTTCTAATGGAAAGAATATGCATTTATCTCAAAATGCAACGAATGCTAGCCACCAAACCATTAATCGCATGACAGCAGAGCAAGTTAATAATGCGATTCAGAACGTTTATGGTGTAAACACGGCTTCTTTAACGCAGGATGGTTTCAGCAATAATAATATTCAAGCATTAAATTTAGTGGTTGCCAGTGAGGTTAATGATTTGAATCAATCAGTTGTTGCAGATTTGATAATTTTTAATGGCAATGGCTCAGGAAATATTCAAGCAGGTAATTATATCAAGGCTGATTTCACAAAGGCTACCCAAAATTTTTCTGCGGGTAAGGTTCTTTACAGTCAGTCAGGAACAAATAACATACAAGCTGGAAATGTTGCTTTGACCAATAACTCCGTTACACAAGGTAATGTTTCGCAGAATTTCATGGTGGGTAATGTGACAGCTAAATACTCTGAGATAGATGAAAAAGGTTCCATTAAAGCAGCTAATTACTATGCCGAGTAAATGTAAAGGCTACATTATGGAATAAGGCTACTTCAAGGAAATAAACGCGCAAATAGAAGCCACAGAGAAGGTAAGATTTATAAAATATAATTCGTAGGACTAGCCTAAACCAAAAAGATTGCTTCATCGTTGATTAGCAAGCTAATTAAGCGCCTCGTAATGAGATGATCAATATTTAAAATGATATAGATGTCTCATAAAAATCAATACACATAACACCAAGATGAACTATGATATTGCTTTCTTCCCTAATATCGACCTTACACTATGATGATTCTTGCTGGAACCCGTGCTTTTTCTGATTTTAATAAAGATAAGCTATTGAAATCTCTACAATCTTCTCTCCCTCAAATCAAAGATGTTCATGCGTGCTATTGGCATTTTGTTAAAACGAATCAGACGCTATCAGATAATGAGCAACAACATTTAGAGGCGTTGCTTCATTATGGTGAGTCGAATAATGATATGCAGTCTGCGGGGGAGTTGTTTTTGGTGGTGCCGCGTACGGGGACTATTTCGCCATGGTCGAGTAAAGCAACGGACATTTTGCATAATAGCAGCGTAATGTCAGTGGAGCGCGTTGAGCGTGGTATTGCTTATACTATTGAGTTTTCTGATGATAATTTGTCAGCGGATAATCGTTTATTGATTCATAGTAAAATCCATGATCGGATGATGGAGCAGGTGCTGATGCATGGCGATCAGGCGGCTGCTTTATTTAGTGATGCTACACCCGCGCCGTTTAAATCAGTGGATATTTCTGAGGATGCCAGTGTCGCTTTGCAACAGGCAAATATTGAACTGGGATTAGCATTATCTGCGGATGAAATTGATTATCTGTCTGAAAATTATCAAACTTTAAAGCGCAATCCAACGGATGTTGAGTTAATGATGTTTGCTCAGGCAAATTCTGAGCATTGTCGTCATAAAATCTTTAATGCGGATTGGGTGATTGATGGCAAGGCGAAAGAGCAAACCCTGTTTGGCATGATTCGCAATACCTATCATAAAGCACCCAAGGGTGTTTTATCGGCCTATAAAGATAATGCTTCGGTAGTTGAAGGCTCTCAAGCGACGCGTTTTTTTCCTAGCACTGATTCTCAGCAATACGCTTATCATGAAGAAAAAGTGCATATGTTGATGAAGGTGGAGACGCATAATCACCCAACCGCTATTTCTCCTTTCCCTGGTGCAGCAACGGGTTCGGGCGGTGAAATTCGTGACGAAGGCGCCACGGGTAATGGCTCTAAACCGAAAGCGGGTTTATGTGGATTTTCTGTTTCTAATCTTAAAATTCCTGATTATCAACAACCTTGGGAGCGTGAATTTGGTAAGCCGTCACGCATTGATACTGCCTTAAATATTATGCTGGAAGGCCCGATTGGTGCTGCTGCGTTTAATAATGAGTTTGGTCGCCCGAATCTAACGGGATATTTTCGAACTTACGAGGCAGAAGTGCCCTGTGCAAAAGGTACTGAATTACGCGGTTATCATAAGCCGATTATGTTGGCAGGTGGTGTGGGTAATATTCGTCCTGATAATATTGAAAAGCAAGATTTACCTGAAGGTACAGCGATTATTGTTTTAGGTGGCCCTGCGATGCTGATCGGTTTAGGTGGTGGGGCTGCTTCTTCCATGACCAGTGGAACCAGTGCTGAAAACCTTGATTTTGCTTCGGTACAACGTGGTAATCCAGAGATGCAACGTCGTTGCCAAGAGGTTATTGACCGTTGTGTTGCATTGGGTGATCGTAGTCCGATTCTTTCTATTCATGATGTGGGGGCGGGTGGTATTTCGAATGCTATTCCTGAAATTATTAATGATGCAGGACGGGGTGGAAAAATTGAATTAAGAGCCGTACCTAATGATGAGCCCGGTATGGCTCCGATGGAAATCTGGAGTTGTGAAGCGCAAGAGCGTTATGTTTTAGCCATTGCTGCTGATCGTTTAGCGTCTTTTGAAGCCATTTGCCAGCGCGAGCGTGCGGTGTATGCAGTGGTCGGTGCTTCAACCAATGAGCAACAACTGATTGTTGCTGATGCCCATTTTGAAAACGCCCCTGTTGATATTCCAATGGATGTTTTGCTAGGTAAGCCACCTAAAATGCTACGTGATGTGCATCATCAAACTTTCCATAAACCCGAATTAGAGCTGGATGATATTCAGCTAGATGACGCGATTGAGCGTGTATTAAGTTTGCCAACGGTTGCGTCTAAATCCTTCTTAATTACGATTGGCGACCGCAGTATTACAGGGATGGTTAATCGTGACCAGATGGTTGGCCCTTGGCAAGTGCCTGTGGCAGATGTTGCTGTCACCGCAGCCGATTATAAAGGCTACAAAGGTGAAGCGATGGCAATTGGCGAGCGCACACCAATTGCTTTGGTTAACCCTGTTGCATCAGGTCGTATGGCAATAGCCGAAGCGATTACCAATATTGCTGCAGCTAAAATTGGCAAGATTTCTGATATTTCGATGTCAGCCAATTGGATGGCAGCCGCTGGACATGATGGCGAAGAAGCTGCTTTATTTGATACCGTGCAAGCGGTGGGTGAAGAATTGTGTCCACAGCTGGGGATTGTGATTCCTGTCGGTAAAGATTCGCTTTCAATGAAAACGGTGTGGCAAGAAAAGGGCGAAGATCGCGCCATGACAGCACCATTGTCTTTATTAATCACCGCTTTTGCTATTGTTGAAGATATTCGCAATACCCTCACGCCCCAGCTTCGCACCGATAAAGGCGATACGGATTTAATCCTCATTGATTTGGGCAAAGGCAAGAACCGTATGGCGGCATCGGCTTTAGCGCAGGTTTATTCACAGGTGGGGCATTCTGCGCCTGATTTGGATGATGCAGAGACACTGATTTCCTTCTTTAATGTGATTCAAGAGCTGAATCAAGATGATCAATTAATCGCTTACCATGATCGTTCTGATGGCGGTTTATTAGCAACCTTAGCTGAAATGTCGTTCGCAGGGCATACAGGAATCAGTATTCACTTAGATGACTTGGCTAAAACAGCGCTTGAAGCGTTATTTAGTGAGGAATTAGGCGCAGTAATTCAAGTGCATCATAGCGATACCGAAGATGTGCTGTCCGCCTTCCGTGAAAACGGTTTAGGCAAACATGCGCATGTTATCGGCAAATTAAATGATACCGATGAGATTACTTTCAGCTGGGCTAAAGAAATCATTTATCAGCAACCCCGCACTGCATTACAAAAAATCTGGTCAGAAACGAGCTACCGCATGCAAGCCTTGCGTGATAATGCAGACTGTGCAAAGCAAGAATTTGATCGCATTGATGATAGTAACGATACAGGGTTATTTGCTGATTTAAGCTATGACCTTGATGATAATATTTCAGCGCCTTATCTCAAAAGAGGTGTTAAACCACCAATGGCAATATTGCGCGAGCAAGGCGTAAATGGTCAAATTGAAATGGCAGCGGCCTTTGATCGTGCAGGTTTTCAAGCCGTTGATGTGCATATGACCGATATTATTAGTGGCAAAATTTCACTGACCGACTTTAAAGGCGTGGTTGCCTGTGGCGGATTTTCCTATGGTGATGTACTCGGTGCAGGCGGGGGCTGGGCTAAAAGTATTTTATTTAACCCGCGGGCTAAAGATGAATTCAGTCAATTCTTTGCTCGTGAAGATGCCTTTGGTTTAGGGATTTGTAATGGTTGTCAGATGTTCTCTCAGCTAAAAGACCTAATTCCTGGCGCAAGCCATTGGCCACGTTTTTATAAAAACCAATCTGAACAATTTGAAGCACGGGTTGCAATGGTGGAAGTCATGGACTCCCCCTCTATCTTCCTGCAAGGCATGAAAGGCTCTAAAATGCCAATTCCCGTTGCACATGGCGAAGGTCGCGCTGTCTTTAAAGATAATAATGAAATGCAAGGTGCATTAGACGCAGGTTTAGTCAGCCTGCGTTATTTGGATAATACAGGACAAGCGACAGAGCAATATCCAGAAAACCCCAATGGTTCACCGCAAGGCATTACAGGCTTAACCTCAGAAGATGGTCGTTTTACTATTATGATGCCACACCCTGAACGTGCCTTTCGCACCGTTACCAACTCATGGCATCCTGATGATTGGAGTGAAGACGGCGCATGGATGCGGATGTTTAGAAATGCCCGTGTTTGGGTGGGGTAGAGTAGAATTTTTGAGGTGGCAATAAATTTATTCCCGTCTATAATACTTATAAATCATTTGCTTATGGGTTAAATTTTAGCGTAAAGCAGTGATTAAAAGAAAGCTATAGGTTGGACAGCAATTCAGGGCTTAGGATACC